>NZ_LZLU01000017.1:0-10706 GCF_001673415.1 Mycobacterium sp. 1165196.3
GAAGGCAGTTGGATGGCAAGCAAGCAGGCGGTCGATTTCGCCGAGTTCTTGGCGGAGATCGGGAGGCGATCTTCGAACGTTAACTTTGACCTGGAGACGATTCGCGACGTCACCGAGAACATCCATTTGGCAACGAAGGAACCCGAAGGCGTCACGTATGCCGAGGTGGACGCGGGCGGGGTGGAGGCCTTGTGGTGCATCCCCGTAGACGGTGACCCCGAATCAGTGCTGTTGCATACGCATATGGGTGGCAGCGTGCTGATGTCGATGCATTCCGACCGGAAGGCAGCGGGGCACCTCGCGAAGGCGGCCGGCGCGCGCTCGCTAGTACTGAACTACCGACGTTCCCCGGAACACAAGTACCCGGCGCAAGTCGAAGACGTGGAAAGCGCCTACCGCTGGCTGCTCGACCAGGGCTACCGCCCCAACAAGATAGCCAGTGTTGGCCACTCGATCGGCGGCTATCTCGCAGTCGAGCTTGCGCTGCGTCTGCGAGATCGCGGCGAGGCACTGCCCGGCGCCGTGTTGTCCATTTCGCCGTGGACTGACGTCACGCTGTCGGGGGAATCCCTCAAAACCAACTCCGAGCGGGACAAGCTACTCACGCCGGGATTGCTCGAGCTGTTCCGGTCGTGCTGGCTCGATGGAACCGACGTGGAATACACCGACCCCCGGGTACACCTGCTGGAAGCCGACCTGTCCGGATTGCCTCCCATCGCGGTGTACTACGGCGAGTACGAGCTACTCGCCTCGGACGCCGTCGCTTTCTCCCAAAAGGCAAAGGAGGCAGGCAACGATGTCATCGTCCGACAGATCGAGAAGGGCCAGCATTCCTTCATCATGGGAGCCGGCCACGTTGACGAGGTGGACCGCGCGATTACCGAAATGGGTCGCTGGCTACGATTGACGCTGGGACTTAAAACGGCGGCGGCATAGCCACATGTCGCCGCTCGAATTGATCATGGCCTGACCACGGCCATTACTCCCCCCGAGGCCGCCAGCTGCAGATGCTCGGATCGCTATCCGATGGCTACTCCTGATTGGTCATACCCGCAGGGTATGGCCGGGCGCCCGATTCGGTATTGGACGTCGTCCGGCGCATTGTGGAAACGTCGGTGCTGCAAAGGGCTTGGCGATTGCTGTCCCCTACTCCGTAGGGCAGGCATCAAGGCACTTGTAAACCGTTGCGGGCGTGGTCGGTTCGGGCCGGTTGCTGGAGGTCGCGTCGGCATGGTGTTTCTCCAGTGACAGGGAGCGGCCACGCGGGACTTGAGTCATGTTGAACCGAGCGCCCTTTCGGCACGTCTTTATAGAAGTACACCTAGAGAACGATCAGGAGAACTTTGTGGATACTGTGTTGAAGCAGCGGTTCGACTACGACATCATCGTCTGCGGTGCTGGCTCGTCAGGATCGGTGATCGCCGGTCGGTTGGCCCAATATCCCGACATCAAGGTCTTACTGTTGGAGGCCGGTGGCAGCGATGACGTCCCCAGCGTGACCGAGGCCAGTAAGTGGCCATCGAACCTTGGCAGCGAACGTGATTGGGGATTCCTCTCCGATCCTGACGGCCGGCTTCATGGACGCGCGATCGCGTTTTCAATGGGCAGAGTGCTCGGTGGCGGGTCCGGTATCAACCTCATGATTTGGGCGCGGGGGCACCGCAGCGACTGGGACCACTACGCCTCTGAAGCCGCTGAGCCGGCGTGGGGATACGCAAACGTCCTTGATTTGTATCGCCGGATCGAAGATTGGCATGGCGTCGGTGAGCCAAGTCATCGGGGCAGGGGTGGGCTGGTGTTCGTACAACCGGCGCCCGATGCGCATCCGCTCGCCGCAGCGACGCTGGAAGCCGCTAGGGCACTGGGAATTCCGACGTATCAAAGCGCCAACGGCCGCCTGATGGAGGAGACCCGCGGCGCTGCCATCGTCGACCTGCGCTGCCGCGACAACAAACGCCTATCGGTGTTTGGCACGTACGTCGCCCCGCATCAGCGGCAGCCGAATCTGACGGTGGTGCCGCACGCGATGGTCACCCGCGTGCTCTTTGACGGCAACCGTGCCACCGGTGTCGAGGTCGTCCATGACGGCGCGGTTCACCGGGTGCGCGCCAGCGCCGAGGTCGTGCTGTCGCTCGGTGCCATTCACACGCCCAAGGTGCTCATGCACTCCGGCATTGGCGACCAAGACGAACTGCATCGAGTCGGCGTTCCCGTTCGCCAGCACCTGCCCGGGATCGGGCGCAACCTTCAAGACCACTATGGGTTCGACTGTGTCTGGGAGTTTCCCGAGACCATCCAGGGCAGCACTCAGGTGGGGTCGGCACTGTTTTGGGATTCCGGCGCTGCCGATGTCCAGGGTCCGGACCTCTTCGCATGCTCAGGGCCATTCCCGAAAGCGACAGCCGAAAATGCCGCGAAATACGGTCTGCCGCGGAGCGGTTGGACGTTGTTCGGCGCGCCCACGCACCCCTACAGTCGCGGTCGACTCCGGTTGTCCGGCCCCGACCCGACCGATCCCATCCGGATCGAAGCTGGCGCGCTATCAGACCCCGAAGACTTCAAGACCGCGATCGCGTGCATCGAAACCCTGCGCGAGATCGGCAACTCCCGAGAGCTTCGACCTTTCGTCGCGCGCGAGGTCATGCCCGGCGACCTGACCGGCACCGAGTTGGAGACGTATCTGCGCGACGCCGTCACCACCTACTGGCACGAATGCGGAACCGCAAAGATGGGGCGTGACTCGATGTCGGTGGTCGACGGACACCTGAAGGTCTACGGCATCGAGGGCCTGCGTGTCGCCGATGCCTCCATCATCCCGCGTATCAGCACGGCCAACACCATGGCACCGTGCGTCGTGATTGGCGAGCTGGCTGCACAATTCATCAAAGTTGACCATCGAATCTAAAAGTGTAGCGCCGCACAGGATCTCATTCGCCATCGCCATCGGATATGTACCACAAGTTAATCCAGCCATCGCAGAAATAGAGGATGGATGCAATCGACGCTGCAACCTGCCGATCCCCACGCCACCTGCACCTGACAACCGATGCCTTCACAACGGTTCGAGCCACGCCAAGGTCAATTCGGAGTCGCGCCCGACAGCTTGGTGTTGGTTCAGGAATTTCTCAACACGGCCCCCATCCAGGGGTACGACACTGATCTGCTGCTCGACGTCGAACTGACAGGAAACTGGTGCGCCGCTACGGTGCCCAAGTGGGCGGCGCTGCGAGACGCCGACGCCCAACCGCCGTCGCTCAAGCTAGAGGATCTGCCGAAACTCCGGGAGTTGCGCGACGGCATCGCGAAAATGGTCAACGGAAGATCCCCCGATGATGGCCAGCTGAGCTGTATCAGCTCCATTCGCGGAGCCTTCGCTCTGTCGGACTGCAATGGACTGCAGATAACGCCCACCGGCAGCGGCTGGCGTTGGCTAGCGTCGGCCCTCTTCAGCGAGATCTATCGAAGTCAGCTGAATGACACATGGAGACGGATCAAGCAATGCCGCAAGCCATTTTGCGGGACAACGTTTTACGACCGCTCGAAGAACAACAGCGGCGCGTGGTGCAACGTAAAGAGGTGCGGAAACGCCGCGAACCTGCGAGCACTTCGGGCGCGCCGACGCGACGAACGTGAGCGCGCGAACGCAAACGCTCCGGGACAGCATGACTACTGCCGACGCCCAGAAGATCGGTGACGATCAACCGGCTGAACGAGGCGAACCGGCAAGGTCGGCAGCGACGCGATCGCTCATAATCTGTTAAAGCGAGGTGCAGATCACCACTTCGAGCGTAGGCAGTCTTGGGCTTTCGTGTCATGGCTGCATCCCGCCGCCGGATGGGCATTACGAGCGAGGTGTACGGGCGGTTGATCGTTAAGCGGGATCTCAGCGCTCCCTCAGATTTTTGCGGAGAATCTTTCCAGATGCCGATTTCGGGACGAATGTGGTGAATTCGACCTCACGAATCTTTTTGTATGGAGCGACGCTTCTAGCCACGAACTCCATCACCTCGGCGGCAGTCAGCGAAGCGGAGGATGGGGTGACGACAAACGCCTTGGGGATTTCCTCGCCGGACTTGGGGTCTATGGCTGGAACCACGGCGGCATCCACTATCGCGGGGTGGGTCAGCAACAGTGCCTCGAGTTCAGCGGGCGCCACCTGATAGCCCTTATATTTGATGAGTTCCTTGAGGCGGTCGATGATGTAGACACAGCCGTCGGCGTCGACGCACGCCAGGTCTCCTGTGTGTAGGAACCCGTCCTCGTCGATGGTGTCGGCTGTCGCCTCATCGTTGCCGAGGTAGCCGATCATCACATTCGGGCCCTTGATCCACAGCTCGCCTGCTGCGCTGACACCGTAGTCGGGGACCGCGATCTCGACACCGGTCTCGGGCGCAACAAGCTTGCTGACCGTGTTCGGGAGAGTCCACCCGCAGGAATGCACCTGCGCGACAACGCCTATCGTATCCCGCCCCCCGTCGACGGGCATGCTGTGGCCGACTCCGCTCAGCTCACTCATTCCGAAGCCCTGCAGCACCGCCACACCGAGTCGGGCGCCCACCGTGCGTGCGAGTTCACCGTCTAGCGGCGCGGCACCACACATGACGACTTCCAGCGAGGACAGGTCGTAGGAATCCACCATTGGGTGCTTGGCCAGCGCGACGGCCACCGGTGGCACGATAAATGCCTTGGTGCACCGGTGATCCTGAATGGCGCCCAAGAACGCGGCCAGGTCGAACGAAGGCATAACGACCAGCTTCGCGCGCGGCACCAGTGAAGCCGTCAGCAGCACAGACAAGCCATAGATGTGAAAGAACGGCAGCACGGCCAGAACGACGTCGTCGGCGCCGACGAGGTTGAGGGGTTGAACTTGGGCGGCATTGGCTACCAGGTTGCGGTGGGTCAGCATCACCCCCTTTGGAAGACCGGTGGTTCCGGAGCTGTAGGGGAGCACCGCCAAGTGGTCGGCCGGATCAAAGCTTCTGGCACCAGCGCAGTGAACCGCCGGCTGGGACCTGAAATCGACTTCGTCGAGCATAAGCACCTCGCCGGGCGCGAGTCCCATTTGCGCGGCAGCGGTTTCGGCCTTCTCGCGGTGCTCATCGACGGCCAGCATCATCCGAGCATGTGAATCGCGCAACTGCCGAGCAATTTCATCCGCGGTCGACAACACGTTGAATGTGGTTGCGGTCGCACCTGCTCGCAGGATGCCGTGAAACGCGACTGCGAACGCTGCGCTGTTGGGCGAAAGTAGCCCGACCACGTCACCGACGCCAACTCCGCGGGCGACGAGATTCGCAGCGAATGCTTCGATGTGATCAATCAGCTCCCCGTAGTGTGTCGTGGCACCCGTGTTCGCCTCGACGAGCGCGACGCGCTGGCGGTCGTCGTCGGTGATGCCGTCGAACAGGTAATTGAAGACAGGGACGTCGGGAATGCAGACATCTGGGAAGGGGCTGGTGAAGCTCACCGTACTCCAATCTGGTTGGTGTTCTTTGACTGCGGTCTTAGAGCCCTTGGTTTGTCAGCCAGGATTCGATCAATCCGGCGACCGCCCTCCACTGAGGTTCGAGCATCATCTCGTGCCCGACGCCGGGAATGAGGACCGGTTTGGTTCCGTAGGCCGCGGCGGTTCGACACACGTGTTTGGGCCGATAAATTTGGTCGTGCTCGCCGCCGATGATCAACATCGGCGAGCGGACTTTCTTGGTTTTGACCAGATCACCGACCACCGTGTCAAACATCATCGCCCGCGTGCTGTCGGGTTGGATGAGCCGCGTAAAACTGTCGACGAGGCTGTCTGGCGCATCCTCACCGAAGAACAACTGCCGTGCACCAGCGGACGTCCCCACTAGATCTAGCGGGTTGGCGGTCAGGGCGAATTTGGTTGAACGCCAAGGG
This sequence comes from Mycobacterium sp. 1165196.3, assembly GCF_001673415.1. Taxonomy (NCBI): domain Bacteria; kingdom Bacillati; phylum Actinomycetota; class Actinomycetes; order Mycobacteriales; family Mycobacteriaceae; genus Mycobacterium; species Mycobacterium sp. 1165196.3. The sequence continues at coordinate 5,899 of NZ_LZLU01000017.1, forward strand.
TGACGACATATCATGCGCATTACGGAGTCAAGCTGGCCGCCGCGTGGTGGGGTCGAAGCCATCAGTACGGCCGCTGGTGCGTCGTGCGTTTCAAGATACTTCTGCACGACAAAGCCGCCCATGGAATGCCCGACGAGGATGGGCGGCTCTGGGAGCGAGCCGACGACCTCACAAAGATCGGTGACGTAGTCGGCAATCGAACACAACCGCAGCGACTTGCTCAACGAGCTGTGGCCGTGACCGCGCAGACTGGGCGCCAAGACGCGAAATCCCCGGTCGACGAAGAAGGCAACGAAATTTTCCTGCCAGCACCAGGCGGCATGCCAAGCTCCGTGCACGAAAACGATCGAATGCCGACGTTTTTGAGTGGGCCTTCCGGTGTCAAACAATTCGAGCATCCTTATCCCTGTTTTCGTCGCTTCGTGGTGGTTGTGGAAGGGATTCGTCACACTCGGACCCAGGCGCACTCCGCCAGCAACACCGACACATCAGGATTCGCGGTGAGTCGACGCGCAACCACCGCCCCCGACGTCCCGGCACCACACACGACAACGTCGTACCGCTGCTCCACCACACCTGCCATCACAACCTCCTCGATGGAATAACGATCGCTATCTCACTAGAACGCGCCGGCCACGAAAAAGGTTCAACTCGAATCAAACTGACAAAGAACACCAAGGCCACCAGTGATCGTGGGCGGAGCCACTGGTGCATTCGGAGACGTACCCGCCGGCTGTGCGCCCCAGCTGTGGTCTCGACGCCGAATGATCCGTGAAGCCGGGCTCGGCGCGTTCAAGCGGGTCGCCAAGGACGCACCCAGCACGCTCGGTAGCCGCATCCGACAAACCATTGATACCCCTGGCCTGCCGGACACGGCCCTGTTCGAGCAGCAAGCGGCGCCCTGTTGGCGCCCACGGACGTCATCAACCGGTCGTCAAAAAGAACGACGAGCACCTCGACCGGCTCACCCACGCGTCGGCGTTGCTCAGGTTCGCAGCGACTGAAATGTCGCGAGCTGCAGATCAATACGCGGGGAGGGCGGCCGCTTGCCGAAGTACAACCCGCCAGCCCATTCCCACACCCAGCTTGTTGGTCAGTCCATGCTGGGCAATCATGTTTAGATCATGTAGTTTTCGGCCCAATGAAGAGGATCGGTGCAGCGCGTCAGAACCAACCGTGTCGACAAGCAGTTGCACCGCGTCTCGACACGTCGTCCCCGTTGTTCGGCTACGTCCGCCACGGATGATCGGGCGGCAGCGCCTGCGGACATTGCAGGCGCGTGGAGCGCAAATGAACGAGCTACGCGCCGTCTTTGCCGTCGCGCAGGGAATGGACCATGCTCTGCAAGATCCGGAACGCCTGTGACTGCTCGGCCTCGCTAAGGCCGGCCAGCATTCTGACCTCGACGGAACGGACCGCCGCCGACGCCTTTTCGAGGCTCCGTCGGCCGCGGGGTGTGAGCCGGGTCGGAAGGACCTTCCCGACGGGTGCCTCGGCGGGCCTGGTCACGAAGCCGTCTCGTTCCAGAGCCTGCAGCAGCACGTTCATCGACTGCCGTGTCACGAACGCGCCCCGGGCGAGCTCGGAGTTCGACAAGCCCGGGCGTTGAGCCAGCAACTCGAGGCACGAGTAGTGCGTCACGCTCATCCCGAGTGGCCGCAGCACCTCCTCCATGGCTGCGCGAAGTGCACTCGACGCCTCTTTCAGCACGTAACCCAGTGACGTCTCCAAGTCGACGCCCACACCGCCTTGACTCATGTCAGCATTCTGACATACAGTCACGTATGTCAGAAAACTGACATACGTCGAAGGAGTTGCCTCATGCCTGCCACCGGTCCTGACTTCATCTCGCTCCAAGCGCGCGATCTCGCTGCGTCGCAGGCCTTCTACGAGCGATACCTCGGCCTCGTCCGATCGCAGGCCGGGCCTCCGCACGCAGTGGTGTTCGAGACGAAGCCGATCGCGTTCGCACTCCGCGACGTCATTCCGGGCACCGACCTCGCATCCGTTGCTCAGCCCGGCATCGGTACCGCGATCTGGCTCCACGCCAACGACGTCCAGGCCATCCACGATGCGCTCGTCGCCGATGGTCACACCATCGTCTCCGCGCCGATCGACGGCCCCTTCGGCCGGACATTCACCTTCGCCGACCCCGACGGCTACCATGTCACGCTCCACGACCGCGCCTGATCGAAAAGCGCCACCGGACGAAGTGCGTGAAGGGACAACGCTGTTCGCGATGCGCGAGCAGTTCACGTCTCGTAACAAGGCCTCGGTTCCGGCGATCAGGATTAAACACAGATCCGAGCGCAGCGTCCAGTAGCCGGCCGTTTTGGTGAATGCACTGAGGCTAGGAGGCCGCTCGCCGTAAACGTCGGACGTCGTGTTCGACGCAGCCGACGCGGTCGGCGGCTTCGGCGACCGACAGCTCCGGATTTAGTAAAATTTGCATTTCTTCGGCCGAGAATATCGGTTCGACATCCCACGGTGCGTGATCCCAGCCGGCGTCCGAAAAACCGGCAAACAGAGGGTCGCTCATGAAATTTCCTTGGATCAAGTGGGGACGGGCTCCTGCACGGTCCTGCGTCCCACGCGAAATGAAGAACTGCGGCTGCTGGCTGTGCCGCAGGAGTATGTACCGATGTTAACCGCGCGGGCGCGCGTTCGCAGCGCGAGAAGGTATCGGGGTCGCGCGGAGGCGAACGTGTTTCAGTGGGGGTCGATCGAGGCGGGTGTTATCGGGGTGGGCCAGTCGACGGGCGATTCGCGCAATGATGAGATGTCGGGCAGCGGCTTGCGGCACAGCGCGCTGGCCTGTTTGGGCGTCATGCCGAGCGTCCGCAGGAGGCGTTCGGTGACCGCGTCGACGGTGGCGTCGGTGTCACGTTCGGGACGCTCCCGCAGCAGCGTGGCCAGGCCGATGAACATGCCTCCGGCGATGGCCAAGCCCAGTTCGGGATCGCCGATTGTGAACCGTTCCTGGTCGATCGCCGCGGCGATGTCGCGTCGCGCCCGCGGCGACAGTCCGCGGTCGGACAGGATGAGCGAGTCTCCGTGCGCCAGCAGCAACGCAGCCTCCTGCGGGCGGTAACGGAACAGTCGCCCGCTCAGGCGGTAGTTGGCGGCAAAAGTTTCGGCTGGGTCCGAGATCGATCCGGTGAAGCCGTCGAGCAGGGCACCGAGGTCATCGAGGGCGTCGGTCACGGCCGCGGCGAACAGCTCCTCCTTGCTCGAGAAGTGGTTGTAGAAGGACCCCATGCCCACATCGGCGGCCTGGGTGATTTCCAGTATGGGAACGCTGAGTTTGCCCTGCGCGATAAACCCTTTCGCCGCCCGCACCAGAGCGTTGCGCGTGCGCATCTTGCGTCGTTCCAGGCGGTTGACCGGCGTGTTCGACGACTCAGCGGCATCGCGCTCGGGCATGTCCATGGGCCACAGGTTATCAGGTTCGGCTCAATCCTGAGGATATCGTCAGAACCCTTGACTGAGCATTCGTACGTATGTGACGATTTCGTCAGATCAAAGGCGAGGAGGGCAGCGCGTGGCACAGAGAGTGACGCCAGTGAGCGACGGGCACGCGGGTCTGCACAGCGACCGGGGCGCCCTGCGCGGCGAACATCCCGGCCGGTCGCGGGATCCCATCATTCGGGTGGCCGACATCGCCTGGCTCGAGTTCGACAAGCCCGACCTGGTCCGCGCGGAGGCCTTCGCCCGAGCTTTCGGGTTCGGCATCGCCCTACGCGAGCCCCAGCAGCTGCATCTGCGCGGCACCAACGCCGGCTCGGCATGCGTCGTACTGCGTCGCGGGCAGCGCAGCCGATTCGCCGGACTCGCGCTGCGCGCGGCCGACGAGGTCGACCTGGTCCGTCTGGCGGACAAAACCGGCGCCTCGCTGCAGCCGCTCCCGGAATCGATCGGGGGAGTGGCGGTGCATCTGACCGATCCCAGCGGCATGGCGGTCAAGGTCGTCGCCGGTCTCCACGAGCTGCCGGCCCAACCCGCTCAGGCCCCGCAGGTCGTCAACACCGGGCCCGACGACGCGCGGATCAACGCCACCGTGCGGCCGCCTCGCGTGCCCGCCCGCGTGCAACGCCTCGGTCACGTCGTACTGCAGTCCACCACCTACCTGCACACACTCAACTGGTATCTGGACACCTTCGGGATGATCGTCAGCGACTTCCTGTTCTTCCCCGGCCAGCGCGCCCGCGGCCCGGCAATGAGTTTTATCCGCTGCGACCGCGGCACCACCCCGACCGACCACCACACCCTCGCCCTGGCACTCGGACCGGCCAACCGCTACATCCACTCCGCCTACGAAGTCAGCGATCTCGACGCGCTGGCCGCCGGTGGTGAATACCTGCGTGAACGCGGCTACCACCGGTCCTGGGGTATCGGTCGCCACATCCAGGGCAGCCAACTGTTCGACTATTGGCGCGACCCGGACGGCTTCCTCGTCGAACACTTCACCGACGGTGACATGTTCGACAACACCTTCGAACCCGGCTGGGCCCCCTTCACCGCATCCGGCCTGGCGCAGTGGGGGCCACCGGCGACCAAAGACTTCCTCGACGCCGACCCCCGCGCGGCCCGCCATCAGCTGACCTCGATGCTCACCGCCCTGCGCGCGGACAACGAATTCGACCTCAACCGGCTCATCGGATTACTGAAAGTAGCGATCTCGTGACCATTTCCGTCCTCCGCACCGCCGACGGCTGGTGGGTGCACAGCCCCACCGGCGCCGCCCGCATCGACACCAACGCCGCGACCACAGCCGAACTCCTCGCCGACAGAGCCGCGATCGACGCGGC
>NZ_LZLU01000018.1:0-19671 GCF_001673415.1 Mycobacterium sp. 1165196.3
GCCGCCGCAGGCCCTGATGCACGCCCAGGACAAGCTCGTCATGCGCCGTCGCCTCGAGGCCCTCGGCGTCCCGGTGCCGCGTTACGCCGAGATCGGCAGCGTCGACGAACTGGACGCCTTCGCGCGGCGCATCGCCGGCCCGGTGGTCGTCAAAGCGGTCCGCGGCGGCTACGACGGACGCGGGGTGCGGCTCGGGAGGCTGCGGAGGGGGCGGCGCCCGGCGGGCGTGTACTCGGCACGGCCATCATGGTGTCACGGCGAAACTCCCGATGCTAAAGGCGTGTTGACCGGGGCCGACACCGAATTGTTACGTACAATTTTGCGTCGAATTTGTGTCCGTCCGTACACTGACGTGTTGTGTCCTTCGCCGAAGCCACGATTTCGCGTCTGCCTAGGGTTATGCAGCCCTATTTGCTACGCCACCACGAACTGATCAAATTCGCCATCGTCGGCGGAACCACATTTGTCATCGACTCGGCGATTTTCTACACGCTGAAGCTGACAATTCTGGAGCCCAAACCGGTGACCGCAAAGGTGATCGCCGGCATTGTCGCGGTGATCGCGTCCTACGTGCTGAACCGGGAATGGAGCTTCCGCAACCGCGGCGGCCGCGAGCGCCACCACGAGGCGCTGCTGTTCTTCGCGTTCAGCGGCGTGGGGGTGCTGCTGTCCATGGCGCCGCTGTGGTTCTCCAGCTACGTGTTGCAGCTACGCGAGCCCATGGTGTCGCTGGCGGTGGAAAACGTCGCCGACTTCATCTCGGCCTACATCATCGGCAACCTGCTGCAGATGGCGTTCCGGTTCTGGGCGTTCAGGCGCTGGGTGTTCCCCGACCAGTTCGCGCGCGACCCGGAGAAGGCGCTGGAATCCGCGCTGACCGCCGGCGGCATCGCCGAGATCTTCGAGGACGAGATCGAAAAGGACAACGTCACGCTGCTGCGCGCCTGGCGCAACCGGGCAGGCCGGCTCGGTCAGCTGGGCGATTCCTCGGAACCCAGGGTGTCGAAGACTTCGTGATACAGCAGCGCGTGTACCTCGCGCAGCCGCGGAATGTCGTAGAACTCCAACGGATCTTGTGACGCCGATTCGATGATCAGCGTCCCGGTGCGGAACATCCGCTCGGTGATGCGGTCGCGGAATTCTACGCTGTTGATCCGCGCCAGCGGGATGTCGATCCCGGTGCGGGTGGCCACCCCGTGCCGAAACATCACCCGCCGGTTGGTCACCACGAAGTGGGTGGTCAGCCAACTCAGAAACGGCCACAGCGTCAGCCAGCCCACGATCACCAACCAGACGCCCCAGATGACGCCGTAGATGATGTTCTTGGCGAGCTGCTCGAAGTGCGTCGAGTTGAGGTACCCCGAGCCGAACGCGGCCAGTCCGGTCACCCCGATGAGCACCAGCACCGGCCAGATCAGCCGCTTCCAGTGCGGGTGGCGGTGCACGATGACGTGTTCGCCGGCGGCCAGAACGTTATCCGGGTAGCCCATGCCCGCAGACATTAGCTGCGCGCCGCGCCGATCCGCGCGCCACTAGCGCAAATGATGGCGACCCGCCGCGCCCGGCTGCGCCGCGCTTGCGATCGCCATTAGCGCAAATGATGGCGACCCGCCGCGCCCGGCTGCGCCGCGCTTGCGATCGCCATTAGCGCAAATGCACCACGTCACCGGCCGCGACGACGACGGTCTGCCCGCCGCTTTCCAGGCACAGCCGGCCCTGGTCGTCGATGGCGGTGGCGGTCCCGTCGACCTGTTTGCCGCCGGGCAGGTGCGCGCGCACCCGGTTGCCGAGGGTCAGGCTGCGCGCCCGGTAATCGGCGGCCAGGGCCCAGTCGGCCCCCCGCGCGGCGCGCCAGCCCACGATCCGCCGCCCCAGTTCGCGCAGCAGGGCCGACACCAGCCCGGTGCGGTCGGGCGCGGCGACCCCCAGGTCCAGCAGCGACCTGAGCATGGGGGCGCCGGGCCCGTCGATCTCCTCGGCGGACTGAGTCACGTTGAGCCCCAAGCCGATTACCACGACGGGCTTGGCCACCTCGGCCAGAATTCCGGCCAGCTTGCCCGGCGAATCCGGCGGGCCGGCCAGCACATCGTTGGGCCACTTGAGACCGGCCTGCGCCCCGGTGCCCGCCAGCAGCGGCGTCACGGTGTCGACCACCGCCACCCCGGTGGCCAGCGGCAGCCAGCCCCATCCGGTGGTCGGGACGTCGACCACGCTGACCCCGACCGACATGGTGATCTGGGCCCGCGGCGTGGCCGACCAACCGCGGCCGTGCCGGCCGCGCCCGGCGGTCTGGTGCTCGGCGATCAGCACGGCGCCGGCGACGTCGTCGCCCGCCGCGGCGCGCGCCAGCAGGTCGGCGTTGGTGGAGCCGGTCTGCTCGACGACCTCGAGCTTGCGCCAGCCCAGCCCGGTGCCGATCAACTCGGCGCGCAACGCGCCCTCGTCCAGCGGTGCTCGAAGGCGATCTCGTTCCGTCACCGCACCCAGGCTAGAACTCAGGGCCGACGGTCGCGCATGTCCAGCACGGCCAAATGGCTGAACAGCATGCTGGTTCCGATCGGGTTGCCGCCGCCGGGATACGCCGTGCCGCTGGGCGCGGCCATGGTGTTACCTGCCGCGTACAGGCCGGGGATCGGCGTGCCTTCCGCGTCGAGCACCCGCGCCGCGGTGTCGGTGCGCAGACCGCCCTTGGTGCCCAGATCGGAGATGCCGAAGGCGGCGGCGTGATACGGCGGGGAGTCGATGGGCACCAGCGGCGACGCGCCCGCCGAGAAGGCGCGGTCGAAGGCCTCGTCGCCGCGGCCGAAGTCCTCGTCGACACCGGCGGCGGCAAAACCGTTGAACCGCGCGACCGTCGCCGCCAACCGCTCGCCCGGCACGCCGATCTTCGCGGCGAGCTCGGTGAGGGTGTCCGCGGTGTGCCACAGGCCCGCCGCGACGTAGCGCTCGGTCTCGACGAAGGAGACGTTGGCCGCCTTGACCGGCGGCACTTCGCCCTCCTTGTCGTCGTAGATCATCCAGTAGGGCAACCTGATCGACCCGTCGGCCAGTTGGGCGATGATCTCGCGGCCGGCCCGGTCGTAGGCCCGGGACTCGTTGACGAACCGGTCGCCGTCCTGGTTGACGAAGATGCCGCCGGTGAACCACAGCGCGAAGGCGGACCGGCCGTCGGGATGGGTCATGCCCGGCGACCACCAGGCCTGGTCGAGCAGGTCGGTGTCGGCGCCCGCCGCGATGCCGGCCTGCAGCGCCAGGCCACGACTTCCCGGGCCGCCCATGGTGTCTCGCGACGTTCCCGGCACCCCGTACCGGCGGCGCAGCTCCTCGTTGGCCTCGAAGCCCCCGGCGGCCAGCAGCACCCCCCGGCGGGCCCGGATCGCGCGGCGCTGCCCGCCGGTCTCGACGACGGCGCCCGTGACGCGGCCGTCGGTCACCACCAGCTCCACCAGCGCGGCGTCGCGGCGCAGCGACGCCGTCGGGTACTGGCCGATGGCCTTGAGGAACCGCGCGATCAGGGCGCGGCCCCCGACGTAGTAATCCGACGGGGGTTCGGCGCCGAGCCGGTCGGTGTCCAGCGGCCCGCGGATCGCCTCGCGGAACTCGGGGGCGGCGGCCACCGCCAGCGGCTTGGCAGCGATGTGGCGCTGACCGTCCAGGCGCGCCTTCGGCGCCTTGCCGTAATAGTCGGGCCAAGGCAGCGGCACGAACTTCAGGTTCGGGTCGGCTTCCAGGTATTCGATCAGCCGGGCGCCGCCGCGCACATAGGTTTCCTGCAGATCGCGCGGCGTACGGTCACCGACCACCGCGCGGTAATAGGTGAGCGCGTCCTCGATGGTGTCGTCGGTACCCGCGCGCAGCAGCACGGGATTGCACGGGAACCACACGCCGCCCCCACCCGAATATGCGGTGGTGCCACCGAATTTCGACGTCGCCTCGACCAGCAGCACGTCGAGGCCCTCGCGCGCCGCGGTGTAGGCACCGGTCACGCCGCCACCGCCGGAACCCGCGACCAGCACGTCACATTCGGCCGCCCAGTCGACCATCGCTACTCCTGCGCCGCCGTCAATACGGTTTGGATCGCCGGCGCCAGCCGCGCGATCAACGCGTCGCTGTCCGCTTCCGTGAGGATCCGCACTCCCACGATTCGTCGTCCGACGACGATACCGACCAACATCGACGCCGCCAGACCGGCGCGCAGCGCCGCGTCGTCGGGATCGCCCGGTCGCGAGCGGATGCCGTCGAGCAGCCGGGCCTGGATGAACTCGCGCAGCTGCTCGTTGGCCCCGGTTTTTGCCGCACCTTCCGCCACGGCTCCACGCAACATCGCCAGCAACGGCTCCGAGTCCCGCGGGTCGCCCTCCCACACATCGAAAAAGGCGCGCACCACTCGCTCCCCGAGGTGCTCGTCGGGACCTTCGAACGCGGATCCCAAGCGCGCCAATGCTTCCGGCGTGATCGACATGACCGCGCCGAACAGCTCGTCCTTCGACCGGAAGAACTGCATCACCAGCGACGCGTCGACCCCGGCGTCGGCGGCGACCCGCCTGATCGTCGTGGCGGCATAGCCGTCGGCGGCGAACCTGGCGCGAGCCGCGTCCAGGATGGCCTGCCGGGTGGTGTTCGCCCCCGGCCGGCGCCCGCGGCGCCCGGCGGCGACGGGCTTGGTGGTCATGGCGTCGGGTGAACCGGCAACTGCAGATACGAGCCGCGCGATCCCCCGGTGTGGACGACGTGCTGCCCGCTGTTGCGCGGCGCGTATTCGCGCAGTCCCGGCATCCAGGTGCCGAACAGGTTCCGCGCGCTGATGATCAGCCGCAGCTGCTCGCCGGGGTAGAACACGAGACCGATTGGCAGCAGCTCGATTTCGACCTCGACCACCTCGCCCGGAGTCAGCTTCTGCACCCGGTCGAAGCTATGCACGGGAACCTCATCGGTCGACGCAGCCTCGTCGCGATGGCGCATCGACACCCGCAAGCGGCCGTCGGAGCCCTTATACCGCAGGATCGACGCGCCCCGTTCGGTGAGGTCGTGGACTCGCGCGCTCTGATTGGGCACGGTGAACTGCTGCAGCGGCGTGCCGTAGCGGTCCAGCTTCTGGACGAAGACGAACAGGTCCATGTCGTCGGCGTCGGTCGCCTCCACCCACAGCCGCGCCTTCGGGTAGCCGACCAGCGTGGTCCGCCCGTCGAAACGGACCAGAAACGAGACGAAATTCGGGTCGGCCTGTGCGGCGGAACCAGCCGGGTAGGCCGCGGTCGACGCCGCGGCAGGGATCTCGGTGCGCAGCGTTCGCGACGCGCCGTCCAGGTAGTACTTCGTGTAGGTGACCCCCGGCGGGGGGAACTGCTGCGCGGGCACACCGACCTGGTCGCCCCCCTCGAGGTCGAGCAGCGCGTAACGCACGCGCGCAGTCTGCTCCCAGCCGTTGTCGGCGCCCTTCAGAAAGTGGTCGAAGAACCGCCGCAGATCCTCCCTGTTCGTTTCGTCGTAGTAGTCCGGCCATTCCTGGCTGTTGTGGATGCGCAGCCACTTCTGTGACGACCCGAGGCGACGCCAGGCGCGGAACGTCCCCGCCGTGTGCAACGAGTTGGAGTAACTGGCCACGACGTACGCCGGCACGGTGACCCGCTCGACGCGCGGGATCTTGTTGCGCCACAGGTCGCTGAGCAGCGGGTAGCGCTCGGCCTCGGCGAGGATGTCCTCCTTGCGGCCCTTACCCCAGTAGCTGTTGTCCCGGAGCTGCCGGGCGAACCCGGTGTCGGGCATGCCGCCGCGCATCACCAGGTCGCGGTAGACGTCGCTGACGCCTTCCCAGGGGTTGATCGCCGCCAAGTGCGGCGGCTGCTCGGTGGCGGCGAACCACTGGGCGACCGCGAGGTAGGAGGTGCCGCTCATCGCGACCTTGCCGGTGCACCAGTCCTGGACGGCCAGCCACTCGATCAGGTCGTAGCAGTCCCGGCCCTCCTGGCGATCCCACAGGACGCTGTCGCCGTCGCAGTCGGAGACCCCGCGAACATCCGGATTGCAGATCGCGTAGCCCTGCGCACACCAGTAAGCCGGGTCGGGGCCTTCGAACTTGTGCAACCCCGACACGATGTCGTTGGCCAGGCCGACCAGCCCGAACACCCCCATCGCCGCCGGGGCGCTGCCCTCCCCCTTGCCGTACGGGCTCCACGCCACGATCACCGGCACCTTCTCGTCGCCCGGCGGTCGCAGGATGTCGACGTACGTGGTGACGCCGTCGCGCATGGTGACCGCCACGTCCTTGTCCAGCACGATGTCGACCGGCAACTCCCGGAATGCCGGCGCGAGCCGAAAGCCGGCCGGCAGGGTGCGGGTGCCGGGATCGAACCCGCTCAGCACGCCGTACCTATCACCCGGTTGCAGCGGCTGAGACGGCATGAACAGCATCTCGTCCCGGGAGTCGTCGGAAGCCACTCCTGCACCCTATGGCCCGGCGGACTAAAACTCAACGGCTGTTTATATTCGCGAATCGCCGTCGACTACTTAAGGGCTGCTTAAGGGAGACCGACAGGGCTGCCGATAACATCGCTGCCATGACGAGCGTTACCGACCACACTGCGGAACCCGCTGCCGAACACACCATCGACATCCACACCACCGCGGGCAAGCTCGCCGAGCTGCACAAGCGCCGCGAAGAGTCGCTGCACCCGGTGGGCGAAGAGGCCGTCGAGAAGGTGCACGCCAAGGGCAAGCTGACCGCCCGCGAGCGCATTCTCGCCCTGCTCGACGAGGACTCGTTCGTGGAGCTCGACGCGCTGGCGCGGCACCGCAGCAAGAACTTCGGCCTGGAGAACAACCGGCCGCTGGGCGACGGCGTGATCACCGGCTACGGCACCATCGACGGCCGCGACGTGTGCATCTTCAGCCAGGACGCCACGGTGTTCGGCGGCAGCCTCGGCGAGGTGTACGGCGAGAAGATCGTCAAGATCCAGGAGCTGGCGATCAAGACCGGCCGCCCGCTGATCGGCATCAACGACGGCGCCGGCGCGCGGATCCAGGAGGGCGTCGTCTCCCTGGGCCTGTACAGCAAGATCTTCCGCAACAACATCCTGGCGTCGGGCGTCATCCCGCAGATCTCGCTGATCATGGGCGCCGCCGCGGGTGGGCACGTCTATTCCCCCGCGCTGACCGACTTCGTCGTGATGGTCGACCAGACCAGCCAGATGTTCATCACCGGCCCCGACGTCATCAAGACCGTGACCGGCGAGGACGTCACCATGGAGGAGCTGGGCGGTGCCCACACCCACATGGCCAAGTCGGGCACGCTGCACTACGTCGCCTCCGGCGAGCAGGACGCCTTCGACTGGGTCCGCGATCTGCTGGGCTACCTGCCGCCCAACAACGCCACCGACGCGCCCCGCTACGCCGAGCCGCACCCGCCGGGCGCCATCGAGGACAACCTCACCGAGGAGGACCTCGAGCTGGACACGCTGATCCCGGACTCCCCCAACCAGCCCTACGACATGCACGAGGTGATCACCCGGATCCTCGACGACGACGAGTTCCTGGAGGTCCAGGGCGGCTACGCGCAGAACATCATCGTCGGATTCGGCCGCGTCGAAGGCCGGCCGGTCGGGATCGTGGCCAACCAGCCGACGCAGTTCGCCGGGTGCCTGGACATCAACGCCTCGGAGAAGGCCGCCCGGTTCGTGCGGACCTGCGACTGCTTCAACATCCCGATCATCATGCTGGTGGACGTCCCGGGCTTCCTGCCGGGCACCGGCCAGGAGTACAACGGCATCATCCGCCGCGGCGCCAAGCTGCTGTTCGCCTACGGCGAGGCCACGGTCCCCAAGATCACCGTCATCACCCGCAAGGCCTACGGCGGCGCCTACTGCGTGATGGGCTCCAAGGACATGGGCTGCGACGTCAACCTGGCCTGGCCGTCGGCGCAGATCGCCGTGATGGGCGCCTCGGGTGCGGTCGGGTTCGTCTACCGTAAGCAGCTTTCCGAGGCGGCCAAGGAGGGCAAGGACGTCGACGCGCTGCGCCTGCAGCTGCAGCAGGAGTACGAGGACACCCTGGTCAACCCGTACGTCGCCGCCGAGCGTGGCTACGTCGACGCGGTGATCCCGCCGTCGCACACCCGCGGCTACATCGGCACCGCGCTGCGCCTGCTGGAACGCAAGATCTCCCACCTGCCCCCCAAGAAGCACGGGAACATACCACTGTGAGCGAGACGACCGACAACGTGCAGACCGACGTGCCGGCCGACGCGGAAGCCCACGCGGCACCGCACGAGCCGCACATCCAGATCCTGCGGGGTGAGCCCACCGCCGAGGAGGTGGCCGCCCTGGTCGCGGTCCTGGGTTGCGCCGGTGGCGCGCCGGAGCCCGAACAGCCCGAGCGGACCCGTTGGGGCCTGCCGGTCGACCGGCTGCGGTTCGCGATGACGAACTATCAGCGGCTCACGTTCCAGCAGATGACCCACATGAGGCATTGACCCGCCTGGTGCTGGCGTCGGCCTCGACCGGCCGGCTCAAGGTGCTGCGCCAGGCCGGCGTCGACCCGCTGGTCGTGGTCTCCGGCGTCGACGAGGATGCCGTCGCCGCCGCGCTGGGCCCGACCGCGTCGGCCGGTGACGTGGTGTGCGCCCTGGCCGAAGCCAAGGCCCAGCGGGTGGCCGGCGGGCTGGACGGTGATGTCGCGGCCGATTGCGTTGTGGTGGGCTGTGATTCGATGCTGTCGATCGACGACCGGCTGTGCGGCAAGCCCGGGACGGCCGAGGCCGCCGCGAGCCAGTGGCGCCTGATGGCCGGCCGCTCCGGCGAGCTGCACACCGGGCACTGCCTGCTGCGGCTGCGCGACGGCGCCATCACCCACCGCGAAGTCGAATCGCGTTGCACCACAGTTCATTTCGCCACCCCGTCGGAGGCGGACCTGCGGGCCTACGTCGCGGACGGGGAACCGCGTCACGTGGCGGGCGGGTTCACCCTGGACGGCCTGGGCGGCTGGTTCGTCGACGGCATCGACGGCGACCCCTCGAACGTGATCGGCGTCAGCCTGCCGCTACTGCGGTCGCTGCTGGAGCGGGTCGGGCTGTCGGTGTCCGCGCTGTGGACGGCAGCGCCGAGCCGCTAAATCCGCAGGCCCGCGCCGCCTTCGGCGCCGAAGTACATGTCGGGCCCGAACCCTAGGGTCAAGCCATGACCACGTGGAGCGAGTTCACCGCCCAAGCCCCGCGCATCGCCGGCATCTTCACCCGTCGCCATCGAGCCAGCGGCAACCTGTGCATGCTGGCCACCCTGCGCTCCGACGGCTTCCCCCGGATCAGCCCGATGGAGCCGCGGATCTTCGAGGACGAGTTGTGGCTACCGGGAATGCCGGCCACCACCAAGTTCCTCGATCTGGCGCGCGACCCGAGGTTTTGTCTGCACACCGCGACCGTCGACACCGAGGTGACCGACGGGGACGCGAAATTGTGGGGGCTGGCCCGCGTCGTTCCCTACGGCGCGGTGCACCGGCGCTTCGCCGAGGCGCTGTTCTCCGAAACCGGATTGGACCTGCGCGACCAGCGATTCGACCTGCTCGGCGCCGATGTCACCGGGGCATCGGCGGTCGAGGTCCGAGACGGCCACCTGGATGTCACCATCTGGAATCCCGGCGTGCCCGAGCGGGTGGTCCGCAAGCACTGACCTGCTGGCCGTTTCGGAGCTGGCGGTAGGCTCGGCAGTGTGGCATTACCCCCCGATCCAAGCCCGACATTGTCGGCCTACGCCCACCCCGAGCGCCTGGTCACCGCCGACTGGCTGTCCGCCAACCAAGGCACCCCCGGCCTGGCGATCGTCGAATCCGACGAGGACGTGCTGCTCTACGACGTTGGCCATATCCCCGGCGCGGTGAAGATCGACTGGCACACCGACCTCAACGACCCACGGGTCCGCGACTACATCGACGGCGCGCGGTTCGCGGAGTTGATGGACCGCAAGGGCATCGCCCGCGACGACACCGTGGTGATCTACGGCGACAAGAGCAACTGGTGGGCCGCCTACGCGCTGTGGGTGTTCACGCTGTTCGGCCACCCGGACGTGCGGCTGCTCAACGGCGGCCGCGACCTGTGGCTGGCCGAACGCCGGGAGACCACGCTGGACGTCCCCACCAAGACCTCCAGCGGCTATCCCGTCGTGACCCGCAACGACGGGCCCATCCGCGCCTTCAAGGACGACGTGCTGGGCATTCTCGGCAGCCAGCCGCTGATCGACGTGCGCTCGCCGGACGAGTACACCGGCAAGCGCACGCACATGCCCGAGTACCCGGAGGAAGGCGTGCTGCGCGGCGGCCACATCCCCACCGCGCGGTCGATCCCGTGGGCCAAGGCCGTCGACGAGAGCGGCCGCTTCCGCAGCCGCCAGGAACTCGAGGAGCTGTACGGGTTCATCGAGCCGGACGACAAGACCGTCGTGTACTGCCGCATCGGCGAGCGGTCCAGCCACACCTGGTTCGTGCTGACCCATCTGCTGGGCAAGCCCGGGGTGCGCAACTACGACGGATCGTGGACCGAGTGGGGCAACACCGTTCGCACGCCGATCGTGGCGGGTGAAGAGCCGGGCACCGTTCCGGCCTGATGGCGGCGCCGCGATGACCATGCCCGCTCCCCTGGCCGAGGTGGTGTCCGACTTCGCCGAAGTCGAGGGCCAGGACAAGCTGGCGCTGCTGCTGGAATTCGCCAACGAGCTGCCGGCGCTGCCGCCCGACCTGCAAGAGGCGGCCATGGAGCCGGTGCCCGAGTGCCAGACGCCGCTGTTTTTGCATGTCGACGCCAGCGACCCCGACCGGGTGCGGCTGCACTTCAGCGCGCCCGCCGAATCGCCCACCACCCGTGGGTTCGCGTCGATTCTGGCCACCGGTCTGGACGAGCAGCCCGCCGCCGCGATTTTGGCGGTGCCCGAGGATTTTTACGCCGACCTGGGCCTGGCCGCTCTGATCAGCCCGCTGCGTTTGCGCGGGTTGTCGGCGATGTTGGCCCGCATCAAGCGCAGGCTGCGCGAGTCGTCCTGAAAAAAGGTGGGCCGCCTCGTCGGGCCCAAGGGCGCGGCGCTTAGACTTCCCGAGAACTCGTTGTAAGAAATTCTCTTAGAGAAGCCCGCAGAAATACGTCTGCGGTTATGCCAAACAGGAGGCGCTGTGGCTAGTCACGCCAGCTCGAGGATCTCCAAAGTGCTCGTCGCCAACCGCGGCGAAATCGCTGTCCGGGTGATCCGCGCGGCCCGCGATGCGGGCCTGTCCAGCGTGGCGGTGTACGCCGAGCCCGACGCCGACGCGCCGCACGTGCGTCTGGCCGACGAGGCGTTCGCGTTGGGTGGTCAGACGTCGGCCGAGTCCTACCTGGACATCGGCAAGCTCCTCGACGCGGCGGCCAAGTCGGGCGCCAACGCCGTCCACCCCGGCTACGGGTTCCTCTCCGAGAACGCCGATTTCGCCCAGGCGGTGCTGGACGCGAACCTGATCTGGATCGGGCCCAGCCCGCAGTCCATCCGCGACCTCGGTGACAAGGTCACCGCCCGCCACATCGCCGCCCGCGCGCAGGCGCCGCTGGTGCCCGGCACCCCCGACCCGGTCAAGGACGCCGACGAGGTGGTGGCCTTCGCCAAGGAGTACGGCGTGCCAATCGCCATCAAGGCGGCGTTCGGCGGCGGCGGCCGCGGCATGAAGGTGGCCCGCACCATCGAAGAGATCCCCGAGCTGTTCGAGTCGGCCACCCGCGAGGCCGTCGCCGCGTTCGGCCGCGGCGAGTGCTTCGTCGAGCGCTACCTGGACAAGCCGCGCCACGTGGAGGCCCAGGTGATCGCCGACCAGCACGGCAACGTCATCGTCGCCGGCACCCGCGACTGCTCGCTGCAGCGCCGGTTCCAGAAGCTGGTGGAGGAGGCTCCCGCGCCGTTCCT
This sequence comes from Mycobacterium sp. 1165196.3, assembly GCF_001673415.1. Lineage (NCBI taxonomy): Bacteria > Bacillati > Actinomycetota > Actinomycetes > Mycobacteriales > Mycobacteriaceae > Mycobacterium > Mycobacterium sp. 1165196.3. Next base: position 11,910 of record NZ_LZLU01000018.1, read on the forward strand.
GACCGACGCGCAGCGCAAGGAGATCCACGAGTCGGCGAAGCGGATCTGCAAGGAGGCGCACTACTACGGCGCCGGCACCGTCGAGTACCTGGTCGGCCAGGACGGCCTGATCTCCTTCCTGGAGGTCAACACCCGCCTGCAGGTCGAGCACCCGGTCACCGAGGAGACCGCCGGCATCGACCTGGTGCTGCAGCAGTTCAAGATCGCCAACGGCGAGAAGCTGGACCTCACCGAGGACCCGACGCCGCGCGGGCACGCCATCGAGTTCCGGATCAACGGCGAGGACGCCGGACGCGGCTTCCTGCCCGCGCCCGGCCCGGTCACCCGCTACGACATCCCGACCGGACCCGGCGTGCGGCTGGACTCGGGCGTGGAGGCCGGTTCGGTCATCGGCGGCCAGTTCGACTCGATGCTGTCCAAGTTGATCGTGTACGGCGCCACCCGCGAGGAGGCGCTCGCCCGCTCGCGGCGCGCGCTGGACGAATTCCACGTCGAGGGTCTGGCCACGGTTATCCCGTTCCACCGGGCCGTGGTGTCCGACCCGGCGTTCATCGGTGACGGCGAAAGCTTCTCGGTGCACACCCGCTGGATCGAGACCGAGTGGAACAACACCATCGAACCGTTCACCGGCGGCGAGCCTCTCGACGAAGAGGACGCCCGGCCGCGCCAAAAGGTGGTCGTGGAGGTCGGCGGCCGCCGGCTCGAGGTGTCGCTGCCCGGCGACCTGGCGCTGTCGAACGGCGGCGCCGCCGATCCGGCCGGAGTCATCCGCAAGAAGCCCAAGCCGCGCAAGCGCGGGGCGCACGCGGGTGCGGCCGCCTCCGGCGACGCGGTGACCGCGCCCATGCAGGGCACCGTGGTCAAGGTCGCGGTCGAGGAGGGCCAGGAGGTCGCCGCGGGCGATCTGGTCGTGGTGCTCGAGGCGATGAAGATGGAGAACCCGGTCACCGCGCACAAGGACGGTGTCATCACCGGACTTGCGGTCGAGCCCGGCGCCGCCATCACCCAGGGCACCGTGCTCGCCGAGATCAAATAACGCTCCCTGAGAGATTTCCCAGACACGTTGTAGGCCCTGGCTACCGCGAGTAGGGTTGCGGGCAAGGTTGAGTTCACAGCCGCCCGGGATACGTTTGTGACGTGGGTAGGCGGAATTCCCTTCATCTGGCGAATTTCCTTCGCGCGGCTTACGTATCGACATAACAAATCCCCGCAGGGGATATGGAGTCAACAATGTCTGTGGCCCAATCCTGGCAACAAAGCCGCACAGCACAATTCACCGCGCGCTGGGGCCCGACGGGCACCCTGATCACGGTCGATGGTGAGCTCGATGCGGCCAACGCCGATCAACTCGCCGCCTACGTGCGGCAGAGCACCAATCGTTCGCGGCGGGTGATCCTCGACCTACGCGGCCTGAAATTCATTGGCACGGCGGGCTTTTCCGCCCTGCACCGGATCAACGTGGCGTGCTCGGCCGCCCAGGTGTCCTGGGCCATGGCACCCAGCCCGGCGGTGGCGAGGTTGTTGCGGGTCTGCGACCCCGACGCCACGCTGCCGGTGACGACGCCGCGGGCCGAGCCGCTGCTGGAGCCGCTCCGCGTTGACGACGAAGACGAAGAGCCCCGGGCGCTACTGCAACTGGTCCCGGAGCCGCGTTAGCGACTTCGCCAGCAGGCGCGACACGTGCATCTGGGAGATGCCGACCCGCTCGGCGATCTGGGTCTGTGTCATCGACTCGAAGAACCGCAGCACCAACACCGTTCGCTCCCGCTCGGGCAGCGCCTCGAGCAGGGGTCGTAGCGATTCCTGGTCCTCGATGCGGTCCAGTCCGGTGTCGACGTCACCCAGGGTGTCCGCGATGGCGCGGGCTTCCTCTTCCTCGCTACCGCCGCCGCTGTCGATCGACAACGTGTTGTAGGAGCTTCCGGCCACCAGGCCCTCGACCACCTCTTCGCGGTCCATTTCGAGCTCGGCGGCGAGTTCGGTCGCCGTCGGCGCCCGGCCCAGCCGCTGCGACAGGTCGGCGGTGGCGGTGCCCAGGCGCAGGTGCAGTTCCTTGAGCCGCCGCGGGACCTTGACCGACCAGCTGTTGTCGCGGAAGTGGCGGCGGACCTCGCCCATGATCGTCGGCACCGCGAAGGACACGAAGTCCGACCCGGCCTCGACGTCGAAGCGGACGACGGCGTTGACCAATCCGACGCGCGCCACCTGGACCAGGTCGTCGCGCGGTTCGCCGCGACCCTCGAAGCGGCGCGCGATGTGGTCGGCCAGCGGCAGGCAGCGCTCGACGATCTTGTCCCGTTGACGTTGAAATTCCATGGAGTCGGGCGTGATGTTGGCCAACTCACGGAACATGTCCGGAACATCGGCGTATTCGTTCGGACGTGAAACCGAACCGCCGGCAGCTCGCGCTGTCACCTGCTGGAGGCCGCCCGTCGCGCCGTCAGCGTGATGCCGAAAACACTGCCGGTTTCATTGGGTTCGCGACCGTCATGGAAAGTCTGGACGTCGTCGGCCAACGACGTCAGCACGTGCCAACTGAAGCTGCCGGGCGCCACCACGTCGTGGGTGTCACATGCCGCGGAGGCTTCCACCACCAATTGGTCGTCTTGCGGGTCGACCACGACGATCAGGGTCGCGTCGGGAGTGGCCGAACGAATCAACCGGGTGCACACTTCGTCGACCGCGAGCCGCAGGTCCGCCACCGCGTCGAAATCCAGGTCCTCGAAGGTGCCGATAGCACCGACCAGGGTGCGCAGCATCGCGAGGTTCTCCAGTCGCGCAGCAACGTGGAGCTCGACGGCGCGGTGGCCGCGCGGACGCTTGTTAGCGTGCAATCCAGCATCGTTCATATGGTCTCCCGGCAATGTTTGACTGACACTACTACTGCTTCGCAGCCCACCGTGGACCTCGCGCTCGAGCCGGTTAGTCATGATCGCCGCCGGGTATTCGGCCCGATGTGCGTGGGCCTGACACGACAGACACAGACGCGACGCGCCGGTACACGCGCGTCGCGGTGATCGCCGGGGTCACGCTGGTCGTCTTGCTCCTGGTCGCAGTGGGCATTTATGTCGGTGTGTTCGTGATGTTGTCCCCCATGATGGGGTGACCACGCAAACGCAACCGTTCCGGCACTCATCATGGTGCAGACCTGATACCCACAAGTCCGCGGCCGTAACCGCCGATTCGGCTTTCATGCGATATTTCACACAGCGCGGCGTCCGGGCAGGTCACCGGCGAAAAAGGCGGCCGAGTCGGTGCCGGATCGGCGGCCCTAGCTGGCCGGCCACTGCCGGTGCACCTCGGGATGTTCGGTGTACCAGCGATCGGCGATCCGGCGAATCCTGCGGTGCTCCACCGCCAGCCAGGCCAGCCCCAGCACCGTGGCGATGACCGCGACGACGCCCGCGGTCATGCCCTCGTGGTGATGTCCGCTGCCGAAGGCCGCCAGACTGCCGCAAGCCCCGATCACGCCCGCGACGACTAAGAGGTAGCCAGGCCAGTGCAAGACGTCGATCAGCGACTCGCCGGCGAGCGGTCGCGTGGTCCTCAGATGGTCGACGGGGTCATGGTAGGTGTCTCCCATAGCTGCTCCTCACCGCACCATCAACGTTAGATCGCGGGAGAACAAACCTAAAGAGCCAGTACCGGCCCTGCGATCGGAGCGACACCCATGGCGACCATCAGCGCCATCGCCGTCAGCAAGAACCAGCCCGCGCCGTGCCAACCCCACCAGGTCCCCTCGGCCTTCCACACCCGATAAGTGCGCACGAACGCCCAGACCCCGGCGACCAGGGCGATGAGCGGGCCGCCGAACGCCAACAGGGTGCGCTGGGGCGGACCGCATGCCACGGTGTCCACATTCACCCCCGGGCAAGTACTCACCCACACCGCCGCGATCAATAGGAAGCCGACGGCAGCGAGCGTGGCCAGCACGGTGAACCGGACGGCGGCCAGCACCTCGCCGTCCTCCTGTCCCAGGCGATCACCACCTGATCGCGCATCCGCTTTCTGCATCGTTGTCACCTCCCCTTCGGGGCCTCACGCTTATCTTTTATTCGTTCGCCGCGTCGCATTGGTTACCGCGCTAGCTTCTGGGCAGCAGTCGCGCGCTGGTAGCAGCGGAAGGCGCAGGGGTTCAAATACCCCGCGGCAAACCGGGGTAAACCGGCTCGGCGTGAGGTCAACTCGCTAATTCAGGGTCCGCAGCGCGGCGCGGATGGCGCGGATCGCGGCGTCGATCTCCGCGCGCGAGACGGTCAGCGCCGGACGGAACCGGACACCGTCGTCGCCCGAGGGCAGCACGATCACCGCGCGCCGCCACAACAGGCGGATCAATTCGTCGCGGTCGGCGGCGCTGGGCAGGCTGAACGCGCACATCAGGCCGCGCCCCCGGGGGTCGAGCACGACGCCGGGAAATTCCTCGGCGAGCTCGTCGAGGCGGTCGCGCAGGTGGGCGCCGTGCTCGGCGGCGTGGGTGAACAGGTCGTCGGCCTCGATCACCTCCAGGATGCGGCGGGCGCGCACCATGTCGGCCAGGTTGCCGCCCCATGTCGAGTTCAGCCGCGACGGGACCGCGAAGACGTTTTCGGCGACCTCGTGAACCCGGCGGCCGGCCATGATCCCGCACACCTGGGTCTTCTTCCCGAACGCCACCACGTCGGGCGGCACGCCCAATTGCTGGTAGGCCCACGGCGTTCCGGTCAGGCCGCAGCCGGTCTGCACCTCGTCGAAGATCAGCAGGGCGTCGTGGGAGTCGCACAGCTCGCGCATGGCCGCGAAGAACTCGGGCCGGAAGTGACGGTCGCCGCCCTCGCCCTGGATGGGCTCGGCCACGAAGCATGCGATGTCGTGCGGGTGTGCTTCGAAGGCCGCCCGGGCCTGGCGCAGCGACTCGGCTTCGAGCGCCGCCATGGCCGCCCCGTCCAGGCCGGGCCGGAGGAACGGGGCATCGATGCGCGGCCAGTCGAACTTGGGGAAGCGGGCGACCGTTGCCGGCTTGGTGTTGGTCAGCGACAGCGTGTATCCGCTGCGACCGTGGAAGGCGCCGCGCAGGTGCAGCACCCGGGTGCCCAGCCCGGGATCGATCCCGCGGGCTTCGTTGAGCCGGCTCTTCCAGTCGAACGCCACCTTGAGCGCGTTCTCCACCGCCAGCGCGCCGCCGTCGACGAAGAACAGGTGCGGCAGGGCCGGATCGCCCAGCACCCGGGCGAACGTCTGCACGAAGCCGGCCATCGCGACCGAGTACACGTCGGAGTTGCTCGGCTTGTTCAGCGCGGCCTGGGTCAGCTCGGCGCGAAACTGCTCGTCGCCGGCCAGCGCGGGGTGGTTCATGCCCAGCGCCGACGACGCGAAGAAGGTGAACATGTCCAGGTAGCGCCGCCCGTCGCGGGCGTCGTACAGGTAGGAGCCCGCGGAGCGGGCCAGGTCGAGCACGAAGTCGAAGCCATCCACCTGAATGCTGCGCGCCAGCACCTCGTGCACCCGTTCGGGCTCGGTGCGCCGGCCGGTGAAGCGGTCCAGGGTGGCGGTCATGGCGCTCATGGTAGCCGATTTTTACGGAATCATGAGGGATGCGCCGTATATTTTATGGTATTCGTTGCCTATCGGTGTAAAAAGTATTCAATATGATGGTGCTTCGCGTCCTGACGTTCGCGGTGGTCCGGATCCGCTGCAGCAGGTCTTCCAGCGCCCGGGCGGACTCGACACGCACCAGCAGGACGTAGCTCTCCTCGCCGGCCACCGAGTGACACGATTCGATCTCCTCGATGTGTTCGAGGCGGGCGGGCGCATCATCGGGTTGAGAGGGATCCAAGGGAGTGATGGCCACGAACGCCGACAGCAGGTGCCCGACCGCCTCCGGGTCGATGCGCGCCGAGTATCCCGCGATCACCCCCCGCGCCTCGAGCCTGCGCACCCGCGACTGCACCGCCGAGACCGACAACCGGGCGCTGGCGGCCAGCTCCGCCAGCGTCGCGCGGCCGTCGGCGACCAACTCGCGCACCAGAATCCGGTCGACCTCGTCGAGCGTCTCACTCATGGCCGGAGACTATCGCAGGACCGCGCCGCCGTGACCCGCCCGAAATGGCTGGCAGCCTGGCAGCTCCGGGAGCGGTTCGCCGCGGGCCTGTCGGCGATGTACGCCGCCGAGGTGCCGGCATACGGCACCCTGGTCGAGGTCAGCGAGCAGGTCAACGCCGATTACGCGGCGGGCCATGCCGATGCCGAACGCTTCGGCTCGCTGCGGCGGGTCACCGCCGAGCGGCACGGCGCCATCCGGGTGGGCGGTCCGGCCGAACTGGTCGCCGTCGCCGACCTTTTCGCCGCGTTCGGCATGCTGCCGGTCGGCTACTACGACCTGCGGCGCGCCGCGTCCCCGGTCCCGGTGGTGTCGACCGCCTTCCGGCCGGTCGACCCAGAAGAGCTGTCCCGCAACCCCTTCCGGGTGTTCACCTCGATGCTGGCCACCCGCGACGCGCGCTACTTCGACGGCGACCTGCGCCGCCGCGTCGACGCCTTCGTGGCCCGGCGCCGGCTGTTCGACCCCGCGCTGCTGGCCCAAGCGCGGGTCATCGCCGCCGCGGGCGGCTGCGACGCCGACCAGGCGCCGGGGTTCGTCGCGGCGGCCGTGGCGGCGTTCGCGTTGTCCGACGAACCGATCGAGCGGTCCTGGTACGACGAACTCGCCCGGGTCTCGGGCGTGGCCGCCGACATCGCCGGCGTCGGCACCACCCACATCAACCACCTCACGCCGCGGGTGCTCGACATCGACGAGTTGTACCGGCGGATGACCCGGCGCGGCATCACCATGATCGACGCGATCCAGGGCCCGCCCCGCACCGACGGCCCCGCGGTGCTGTTGCGCCAGACCTCGTTTCGCGCCCTGGCCGAACCCCGCCGCTTCCGCGACGACGGCCGCATCAGCACCGGGACGCTGCGGGTGCGCTTCGGCGAAGTGGAGGCGCGCGGCGTCGCGCTGACGCCGAAGGGCCGGCGACGCTACGACGCCGCGATGGGCGCTGCCGACCCGGCTGCGGTGTGGGCGCAGTACTTCCCGGGCACCGACGCGGAGATGGCCGCCGACGGGCTGGCCTATTACCGCGGCGGCGACCCGTCGGCGCCGATCGTCTACGAGGACTTCCTGCCCGCGTCGGCGGCGGGCATCTTCCGGTCGAACCTGGATGCCGACGCGGGCTTTGAAAACGGTGCCGCCCCCGACGATTCCGGCTACGACGCCGCCTGGCTGGCCGGGGCCATCGGCCGCGAGATCTACGACCCGTATGCCCTCTACGAAGCGCTCTCCCAGGAGGCACTCTGATGAATCTGCCGACCGCTGACCAACTGCGCGCCCGGGCGCGTGAGGCCCTGCGCGCGATGGGCGCCGATGTCGCGCTCGGCGAGCCGGACGGCCACGGGATGCCGGCCAGCACCCCGATCACCGGCGAGGTGTTGTTCACCATCGCGCCCACCACACCCGAGCGGGCCGAGCGGACGATCAGCGAAGCGGCCCAGGCGTTCTCGGTGTGGCGCGGCACACCGGCCCCGGTACGCGGCGCGCTGGTGGCCCGCCTCGGCGAGCTGCTGACCGCGAACTGGCAGATGTCGATCATCTCCTGCACCTCGCCGGCGGCCTCGGAGGCGATCTTGCCGACCTCGAGGGTCACCAGGGTGGCCAGCTCGCCGCGGTGCGCGGTCAGCAGCTCGCCGAGGCGGGCCACCAGCGCGCCGCGTACCGGGGCCGGTGTGCCGCGCCACACCGAGAACG
>NZ_LZLU01000019.1:0-33605 GCF_001673415.1 Mycobacterium sp. 1165196.3
GGGGGCGTGGTGCCCGAGGAGATGATCGCCACCATGGCGCCGGGCGGGATCGTGTTCGCGCTGTCCAACCCCGACCCCGAGATCCACCCGCAGATCGCGGCCAAGTACGCCTCGGTGGTGGCCACCGGCCGCAGCGATTTCCCGAATCAGATCAACAACGTGCTGGCCTTCCCCGGGGTGTTCCGCGGTGCGCTGGAGGCCGGTGCCCGGCGGATCACCGAAAAGATGATGGTCGCCGCGGCCGAGGCGATCTTCTCCGTCGTCAGCGACGACCTGGCGCTCGACCGCATCGTTCCCAGCCCGCTGGACACGCGGGTCGGGGAAGCGGTCGCCTCCGCGGTGGCGCTGGCCACGGAAGCCTCAGACACGACCGTCGCCGGGGGGTGAGAATCGGCAGGCTGGCGGTGCCGCTGCTCGCCGCCGTGGTGGCCGTGGCCGGTTGCGCAACCGACACCGGTGACCGCCGGGCCCGTGCCGAGGTGGTGGTCGGTTCCCGCCCGGACGCCGACTCGGCGCTGCTGGCCGGCGTCTACGTCGCCGCCTTGCGGTCATACGGATTCGGTGCGCGGTTCCAGGCGACCACCGACCCGAAGGCCCAATTGGATTCGGGCGCAGTCACCGTCGTGCCCGCCTTCACCGGCCGCGTGTTGCAGGCGTTGCAGCCCGGCGCGACGGCAATGTCGGACAAAGACGTCTACCGCGCGATGATCGCCGCGCTGCCCGAGGGTGTCGTGGCGGGGGACTACACGACGGCCGCGGAGGACAAGCCCGTGTTGCTGGTGAGCCAGCCGACGGCCAAGTCCTGGGGCGGCAGCGAGGTCAGCGCGGACCTGAGCACGCTGCCCCGGCACTGCGACGACCTCGTCGTCGGCGCTGTCGGCGGGCAGCCGGAACCGTCGGCGATCGGCGCCTGCCGGCTCGCCGCCCCGCGCGAATACCCGGACAAGGCAACGATGTTCGCCGCGATCAGGTCCGGCCAGCTGACCGCCGGGTGGACCACCACGGCCGACCCGGGCGTGCCCGGCGACCTGGTCGCGCTGGCCGACGGCAAGCCCGCGCTGATCCGCGCGGAGAACGTGGTGCCGCTGTATCGGCGCAACGCGTTGAGCGAACGGCAGTTGCTGGCGATCAACGAGGTGGCCGGCGTGCTGGACACCGCCGCCCTGGTCGAGATGCGCCGCCAGGTGCGCGTGGGTGCCGACCCGCAGGCGGTGGCGGGAGGCTGGCTGGCCGAGCATCCGCTCGGCCGCTGACGATTAGCGCTTCGGCAGCAAACGGTGCACTACCTGTTGAAATCGGCCCATGATCGGCCCACCGAGCAGGAGTTCTGGTCTTGAACCCGTCAGTCGCACGACCAGGTCCATCGCTTTGACGTCCGGGCCCACCAGCACCCTGGGCTTGTTTTTGCGCACGCCATCGAGGATGACTTGAGCGGCCCGCTGCGGGGTGGTCTTGGCCTGCTGCTCCTCGAACAGACTAGCCAACTCCGCATGGTCGACCCCTTCGACGGCGGCCGCGTTGCGGGCGAACGCGGTTTTGACGCCGCCCGGATGCACCGTCGTCACCCGCACCGGGTGACCGGCCCGCACCATCTCCTGCTGCAGCGCCTCGCTGAATCCCCGCACGGCGAACTTGGCCGAGACGTAGGCCGCCTGGCCGGGCGCGGAGAACAGGCCCAGCGCGCTGGAGATGTTGATGACGTGCCCGTCGCCGGAAGCGATCAGGTGCGGGAGGAACGCCTTGGTGCCGTTGACGACGCCCCAGTAGTCGACGTCGATCACCCGCTCGATGTCCTTGAACCGGCTGTCCTCGATGGAGCCGATAAACGTGATGCCGGCGTTGTTAAAGATCTGGTTGACCTGGCCGAAGTGCTCGGCGACGGCGTCGGCGTAGGCCAGGAAGGCCTCGCGGCCGGTCACATCGAGCCGGTCCGACTTGAACGCCGTGCCGATCGCCGTCAGCTGTTCGGCGGTCTGGGCCAGCCCCTCGGTGTCGACGTCGCTGATCGCCACCTTGGCACCGGCCCGGCCCAGCTCGACCGCCAACGCCTGGCCGATACCGGAACCCGCTCCGGTGACCACGGCGACCTTGCCGGCGAACCTATCCATGCAAACTCCCTCGACCAGGGTTAACCGCTTGACGCTAATCGTTACCAGCGATGCTGGCTACAGCAGGGCGAAACGGTGAATCGGCGACCCTCGACACTGAGAGATCGATCACTGCTTGGGCAGCAACCGGCCCATCACCGGGCCGAAGAGCTGCTGGTAGTACGGGCCCGCCAGCCGCACCATCACGTCCAGGAGTTTTGCGTCCGTGCCGACCAGCACCCGGGCCTTCTTCTTGCGGACCGCGTCCAGGATGATCTGGGCGGCGCGCTGCGGGCTGGTCCTGGCGAGCCGCTTGTCGAACAGCTTCGCGAGCTGCTCGGGGTCGACTCCCTCGGCGGCCGTCGCGTTGCGCGCGATCGCGGTCTTGATGCCACCCGGGTGCACCGTGGTGACCGCCACCGGGTGGCCGGCCGCGACCATCTCCTGCCGCAGCGCCTCGGTGAAGCCCCGCACGGCGAACTTGGCCGAGTTGTAGGCCGCCTGCCCGGGCACCGAGAAGAGCCCGAACACGCTGGACACGTTGACGACGTGGCCGTCGCCGGAGGCGATCAGGTGCGGGAGGAACGCCTTGGTGCCGTTGACGACGCCCCAGAAGTCGACGTCCATCACCCGTTCGATGTCCTTGAACTGGCTGACCTCCACGTCGCCGGTGAAGGCGATGCCGGCGTTGTTGTAGATCTGGTTGACCTTGCCGAAGTGCTCCTTGACGCCGTCGGCGTAGGCCAGGAAGGCCTCGCGCTCGGTCACGTCGAGCCGATCCGACTTGAACGACGCGCCGATCGCCCTCAGCTGCTCCTCGGTCTGGCCCAGGCCCTCGAGGTCGACGTCGCTGATCGCCACCTTGGCCCCCGAGCGGGCCAGCTCCAGGGCCAGCGCCTGCCCGATACCCGAACCCGCGCCCGTCACCACCGCGACCTTGCCGGCGAACCCTTGCATGAGCACCCTTCCTTCTTTGGCACGTTTGCGTCGAGGCTAGCCGGTACCAGCGGTCCCTGATACCTGCGGGTCACCGAAGCCCGTCAGGCGAAGGCCGTGTCGAGGATCTCCTGCTGCTCGACGGCGTGCACCTTCGACGACCCCGACGACGGCGCCGACATCGCCCGGCGCGAGATGCGCTTGAGGCCGGTCAGCTTGTCGGGCAGCAGCTCGGGCAGCTCCAGCCCGAAACGCGGCCAGGCGCCCTGGTTGGCCGGCTCCTCCTGGACCCAGAAGTATTGCTGCACGTTGGGGTAGCGGTCCAGCGTTTCATTCAGCCGGCGCTTCGGCAGCGGAGCGAGTTGCTCGATCCGCACGATCGCCACGTCGTCGCGGTTGTCCTTGGCCTTGCGGGCCACCAGCTCGTAATAGAGCTTGCCGCTGGTCAGCAGGACCCGGGTGACTTTGCCGCGGTCACCGATGCCATCCTCGTAGGTCGGCTCTTCGAGCACCGAGCGGAACTTGATCTCGGTGAAGTCTCGGACGTCGCTGACCGCCGCCTTGTTGCGCAGCATCGACTTCGGGGTGAACACGATCAGCGGACGCTGCACGCCGTCGAGGGCGTGCCGGCGCAACAGGTGGAAGTAGTTGGACGGCGTAGAGGGCACCGCGATCGTCATCGACCCCTCCGCCCACAGCTGCAGAAAGCGCTCGATGCGCCCCGAGGTGTGGTCGGGACCCTGACCCTCGTGGCCGTGCGGCAGCAGCAGCACAACGTTGGACAGCTGGCCCCACTTGGCCTCGCCGGAGCTGATGAACTCGTCGATGATCGACTGCGCGCCGTTGACGAAGTCGCCAAACTGCGCCTCCCACAACACCAGGGCGTCAGGGTTGCCCACCGTGTAGCCGTACTCGAAGCCCACGGCGGCGTACTCCGACAGCGGCGAGTCGTAGACCAGGAACTTGCCGCCGGTCGGGGTGCCGTCGGCGTTGGTCGCCAGCAGCTTGAGCGGCGTGAACTCGGCGCCGGTGTTGCGGTCGAAGATCACCGAGTGCCGCTGGGAGAAGGTGCCGCGGCGGGTGTCCTGCCCGGAGAGCCGCACCAGCTTGCCCTCGGCCACCAGCGAGCCCAGCGCCAGCAGTTCGCCGAACGCCCAGTCGATCTTGCCCTCGTAGGCCATCTCGCGCCGCTTCTCCAGCACCGGCTGCACCCGCGGGTGTGCGGTGAAGCCGTCGGGCAGGGCCAGGAACGCGTCACCGATGCGGGCCAGCAGCGCCTTGTCCACCGCGGTGGCCAGCCCGGCCGGCAGCATCTGGTCCGCCTCGACCGACTCGCTGGGCTGCACGCCGTGTTTCTCCAGCTCGCGGACCTCGTTGAACACCCGCTCCAGCTGGCCCTGGTAGTCGCGCAGCGCGTCCTCGGCTTCCTTCATCGAGATGTCGCCGCGGCCGATCAGGGCTTCGGTGTAGCTCTTGCGCACCCCGCGCTTGATGTCGACGACGTCGTACATCGCCGGGTTGGTCATCGACGGGTCGTCGCCCTCGTTGTGCCCGCGCTTGCGGTAGCACAGCATGTCGATGACGACGTCCTTCTTGAACTCCTGCCGGAAATCGACGGCCAGCTTGGCCACCCACGCGCACGCTTCCGGGTCGTCGCCGTTGACGTGAAAGATCGGCGCCCCGATCATCTTCGCGACGTCGGTGCAGTACTCGCTGGACCGCGAATACTCCGGCGCGGTGGTGAAGCCGATCTGGTTGTTGGCGATGATGTGGATGGTGCCGCCGACGCGATAACCGGGCAGGTTGGCCAGGTTCAGCGTCTCGGCGACCACGCCCTGACCGGCGAACGCGGCGTCGCCGTGCAGCATCATCGGCACCACCGAGAAGGCCTTTTCGTCCCCTTGGTCCTCGGCGCCGTGGTCGAGCAGGTCCTGCTTGGCGCGCACCAGACCCTCGAGCACCGGGTCGACGGCTTCCAGGTGCGACGGGTTGGCCGTCAACGACACCTGAATGTCGTTGTCGCCGAACATCTGTAGGTACACGCCGGTGGCGCCCAGGTGGTACTTGACGTCGCCGGAGCCGTGCGCCTGCGCCGGGTTGAGGTTGCCCTCGAACTCGGAGAAGATCTGCGAGTACGGCTTGCCGACGATGTTGGCCAGCACGTTGAGCCGGCCCCGGTGCGGCATGCCGATGACCACCTCGTCGAGGCCGTGCTCGGCGCACTGGTCGATCGCCGCGTCCATCATCGGAATGATGCTTTCCGCGCCTTCCAGTGAAAAGCGTTTCTGGCCAACATATTTGGTCTGCAGGAAGGTCTCGAAGGCCTCGGCCGCGTTCAGCTTGCTCAGGATGAACTTCTGCTCGGCCACCGTCGGCTTGACGTGTTTGGTCTCGACGCGCTGCTGCAGCCATTCCTGCTGCGAGGGTTCGAGAATGTGGGTGTATTCCACGCCGATGTGGCGGCAGTAGGCGTCGCGCAACAGACCCAGCACGTCGCGCAATTTCTTGTATTCGCAACCGGCGAAACCGTTGACCTTGAACACCCGGTCCAGGTCCCACAGCGTCAGGCCGTGATTGAGGATCTCGAGGTCGGGGTGGCTGCGGAACCGGCTGCCGTCCAAGCGCAGCGGGTCGATGTCGGCCATCAGGTGACCGCGATTGCGGTAGGCCGCGATCAACTCCATCACCCGGGCGTTCTTGTCGACGATCGAATCCGGGTTGTCGGTGCTCCAGCGCACCGGCAGGTACGGGTTGCCCAGCTCGCGGAAGATCTCGTCCCAGAACGCGTCCGACAGCAGCATCTCGTGGATGGTGCGCAGGAAGTCGCCGGACTCCGCGCCCTGGATGATGCGGTGGTCGTAGGTCGAGGTCAGGGTGATCAGCTTGCCGATGCCCAGCTCGGCGATGCGTTCCTCGCTGGCGCCCTGGAACTCGGCGGGGTACTCCATGGCGCCCACCCCGATGATGGCGCCCTGGCCGTTCATCAGCCGCGGCACCGAGTGCACGGTGCCGATGGTGCCCGGGTTGGTCAGCGAAATGGTCACGCCCGCAAAGTCTTCGGCGGTCAGCTTGCCGTCGCGGGCGCGCCGCACGATGTCTTCGTAGGCGGTGACGAACTGCGCGAACCGCATGGTTTCGCAGCCCTTGATCCCGGCGACCACCAGGGAACGCTTGCCGTCCTTGCCCTGCAAGTCGATGGCCAGGCCCAGGTTGGTGTGCGCCGGCGTCACCGCGGTGGGCTTGCCGTCGATCTCGGCGTAGTGCCGATTCATGTTGGGGAACTTCTTGATCGCCTGCACCAGCGCATAGCCCAGCAGGTGGGTGAACGAGATCTTGCCGCCGCGGGTGCGCTTGAGCTGGTTGTTGATGACGATCCGGTTGTCGATCATCAGCTTGGCGGGCACGGCGCGCACGCTGGTCGCCGTCGGCACGTCCAGCGACGCCGACATGTTCTTGACGACAGCCGCGGCGGCGCCGCGCAGCGTCTGCAGCTCGTCACCCTCCGCGGGCGGGGGAGTGGCGGCCTTGGCCGGCCGCGGCGCGACCCCATTGCCGGCGGCAGTGCTGACGGGAGGTGTGGGCTTGGCCGGCTCGGGGGACGGCGGGGCCGCCGGGGCCGGCGCCGGGGCGGCCGGCGCGCCGTCACCGCTGGTCGGGGCGGTGGGCGCGGGCTCGTTGGCGGGCTCGGGGTTGTAGTCGACCAGAAACTCGTGCCAGCTCGGATCGACGGACGAGGGGTCGTCGCGGAACTTGCGGTACATCTCCTCGACCAGCCATTCGTTTTGCCCGAACGGTGAACTTATGTTGCTCACGACCGCAGTTCGCCTCAATCCTTCTTTTTCGCAGGCGCATTCCCGCGGCGCCTACACCCTTGTCGGCCCCGGATGGCCGAACACTCATACCCATGGCGGTACCCATTGTTCCGCCCTATAAAGGCTAACCTTTCACCGCCGATCCGCCAGGCTGACCGGGGGCACCGGGTGGGGGCTAGCCCGGCCGCGCCCGCGATCGCCACGGCCGCGCTTGCGATCACGGCTAGCCGGCTTCGTGGACCGGGGGGACCAGATGCAGCGCGCGGGGCCAGCGCGCGGGCGGTGTGCCGAAAGCCCGGCCGGCGTTGCGGATCATCTTCTTGCCGGCGAGGTAGTTGCCGATGGCGCCCACCACGACCCCGACCCCGACCGGCAGCAGTTTGCCGAACAGCAGGGCGCCGCGCCGCACGGTGTACTTGCGCACCCACGACTTGAGCAGCCGTGAGTTCAGCTTGGACATCGACGACAGCGGCAGGGCGGCCAGGCTCTCGGAGATCCAGCCGCCGTTGGTGCGGCCCGGGCCGACCAGCTGGGCGACGGCGTGCTTGCTGTTGTCGCCGACGAGCACCGCCAGCACCAGCGCGCGGCGTCGCTCCCGGTGATCGGCCGGGATGTCGTAGACCACCGCCGTTGCCAGCACCAGGAACGCGGTGGCCTCCAGGAAGGTCACCGTTTCGGCGGCGGCGGCGGACAGGGCGCTGATCGTGCCGATGCCGGGGATGGTCGCCGCGGCCCCCACGGCAACACCGCCTGCCGTCACAACGGCCAGGTAGCGCTTGTGCAGCTTGGCCAGGATCTCGGCCGGGCTGGCGTTGGGGTGCGCGTTGCGCAGCCGGGTCACATAGGCCTCGGCGGCCGGGCCCTGCAACCGCGAGCTTCGCTCGATGACCTGCGCCAACGCGCGCGCGGACATCTTGGGCCGACCGTTGTCGGCCCTCGGTGCCGACCCCGGGTCGGACATCGTGAAAAACCGGTTCGGCGACTTGTTCCGTCGAGCCCGCATATCGTCTCTCCTGCAAATGGCGTTCTTTCAGGCTAACGCGCCCGCGGGAAATCCCGACGTGTTATGCCCCCCGACCCGATCCTCAGCCGTCGGCCTCTTGCCGCACCGGGAATAATGCAGGCTGGATGTCTGCGACGGTCCGCGCCGTTTCTCGGTCCCCATGCTGTTTACCCGCCGGGTAACGCCTGCGTGGGCCGGTCCAGGCCGATCAGATGGGCCGAGCCGACTGAACGGCATCGTCGGGAGCGAAACGAGGTGGGGTGGATGAGCACGGCTACGCCCCGCACGCCCGGGGGAGGGCGCGCGGGATCGGCGTCGCCCCGGGCCGCCAACCGCTGGGACTTTCTCACCCGGAGCTCGCCGCAGTCACAGAACCCCTGGAACCCGCTGTGGGCGATGATGATCGGCTTTTTCATGATCATGGTCGACTCGACCATCGTCGCCATCGCCAACCCGACGATCATGGGCAGCCTGCGCATCGGCTACGACACGGTGGTCTGGGTGACCAGCGCCTACCTGCTGGGCTACGCGGTGGTGTTGCTGGTGGCCGGGCGGCTGGGTGACCGGTTCGGACCCAAGAACCTGTATCTGATCGGGTTGGTGGTGTTCACCGTCTCCTCGGTGTGGTGCGGGCTGGCGGGCAGCGCGGCCATGCTGATCGCGGCGCGCGTCGTGCAGGGCGTCGGGGCCGGGCTCCTCACCCCGCAGACCTTGTCGACCATCACCCGGATCTTCCCGGCGGAGCGGCGCGGCGTCGCGGTGAGCCTGTGGGGGGCCACCGCCGGTGTCGCCAGCCTGGTGGGCCCGTTGGCCGGCGGTGTCCTGGTCGACAGCCTGGGATGGCAGTGGATTTTCTTCGTCAACGTCCCCATCGGCGTCCTCGGGCTGGGGTTGGCGTACTGGCTGATTCCGGTGCTGCCCACCCAGTCGCATCGCTTCGACCTGGTCGGGGTCACCCTGTCCGGGATAGGGATCTTCCTGATCGTGTTCGGGCTGCAGCAGGGGCAGGCCGCGCACTGGCAACCCTGGATCTGGGCGTTGATCGTCGCGGGCGTCGGATTCATGACGGCCTTCGCGTTCTGGCAGTCGCTGAACGCCCACGAGCCGCTGATTCCGTTGGTCATCTTCAGCGACCGCGATTTCAGCCTGTGCAACGTCGGGGTGGCCATCATCTCGTTCGCCGCCACGGCGATGATGCTGCCGCTGACGTTCTACGCGCAGGCCGTGTGCGGGCTCTCGCCGACCCGCTCGGCCCTGTTGATCGCGCCGATGGCGATCGCCAACGGTGTCTTCGCGCCGTTCGTCGGCAAGATCGTCGACAAATACCATCCGCAGCCCGTGCTCGGTTTCGGTTTCTCGGTGCTGGCCATCGCGCTCACCTGGATCACCTTCGAGATGACACCGACGACGCCGATCTGGCGGCTGGTTATGCCGTTCTTCGCGATGGGCGTCGGGATGGCCTTCGTGTGGTCACCGTTGACGGCCACCGCGACGCGTAACCTGCCGCCGCACCTGGCCGGCGCGGGGTCCGCGGTGTACAACTCCGTGCGCCAGCTCGGCGCGGTGCTCGGCAGCGCCGGCATGGCCGCGTTCATGACCTGGCGGATCACCGCCGAGATGCCGCGCCAGCCGTCCGGCGACGCCGTCGGCGAGGACGCGCTCGCCCTGCAGTTGCCTGCGTTCCTGCGCGATCCGTTCGCCGCCGCGATGTCGCAATCGGTGTTGTTGCCGGCGTTCGTCGCGTTGTTCGGCATCGTCGCGGCGCTGTTCCTGGTGGGCTTTGCGCCCTGGTCGGGTGACGGCAGGGGCGGCGACGATCCGCTGCGACCCGACGACGACGTCGACGACGACTACGACGACGACGAGTACGTGGAATTCGTTCTGGTGCGCGAATCCGACGTCGAGCGCAGACGCGACCCCGAACCGTCCCGGCCGCCGGTCGACCGGCCGCGCCCGGCGTCCGCCGCAGTGCCGCGCCGCGGCCCGGCCGCGCAGCCCGAACCGATCGGCCACGCCCACAACGGGTCCCATGTCGACAGCGGCAAACGCCTGCGTCAGGTGGCGGTGCGGCGCTCGCCCAAGCCCCTCCCGCCGGGCGAGCGGCTCACCCGGCCCCCGCGCCGGCCCCATAGCGGTTCCGCGGGACGGTATCTCCCCGACGGTGAATCGCCGCGCGGTCACCATCACCGCTCGAATCCCGACGACGATCCCACCGGCTCGGGCCGGCACTCCTCGACCGGTTAGCCGGACCGCCGACCCGGCTGCGTGAGCGCCAGGAACGCGCCCAGGTCGATCAGGCCCGCGGGGGTGGCGGGCAGATACTCGGTCAGCGACGGCGAGCGCACGATCACGGCCGCAAACTGGGCCCGGCTCACCGCGACGTTGAGCCGATTCCTGTTGAGCAGAAACGAGATTCCGCGCGGCACCACGTCCGTGGACGACACGGTCATCGAGATGAAGACGACGGGCGCCTGCCCGCCCTGAAACTTGTCGACCGTCCCCACCCGCACCCCGTCGAGCCCAGCGGCGGCCAGCCGGCGGCGCAGCAGCGCCACCTGGGCGTTGTAGGGCGCCAGCACCAGCACGTCGGCGGCCGTCAACGCCCGGGTGCCGTGTTCGTCGGTCCATGACGCGCCGAGCATGCGGTCGATCTCGGCGACGATCGCGCCGGCCTCCTCGGGGCTTTCGGTCGAATTTCCTTGGTGCTCAACCGAAAGCAACTGCAGGCCCGGTCGATACCCGTCGAGGCGTCGGGCGGCGGTGCATTCGTGGGACTGCAGTCTGTCGTCGTAGGACAGCGCCGACACGGCGGCGCACACGGCCGGATGCATGCGGTAAGAGAGGTCCAGGAAGTAGCCGCGTGCGTCGGGCAGGGTGCGCTGACCGTCGACCAGCCACTCCAGCGCGGAGCTGTCCACCGGCTCCGGGTGCGTGCCCTGGCTGACTTGCGGCAACTGCGCAGGGTCGCCGAGCAGCAGCAGGTTGGCGGCGGCGGGTGCCACGGCGATGGTGTTGGCCAGGCAGAATTGGCCGGCCTCGTCGATGACCAGCAGATCCAGGCTTCCCGGCGGTATCCGATTGGCGTTGGCGAAATCCCAAGCGGTTCCGCCGATCACACATCCCGGCGTGTCGGCGAGAAACGCGGCGTACGCGGCGCCGTCGATCTCCCGCCAGCGCGGGGCGTGGTGGTCGTAGCGCTTCTTCGCGATCCGGTGCGGATCCAGGCCGGCGTCGATCACGCAGTCCAGCACGTTCTCCACCGTGACGTGTGATTGCGCGACGACACCGATGCGCCAGCCGCGTTGGGTGACCAGGTGGTGGATCACGCGGGCGGCGGTGTGGGTCTTGCCGGTACCGGGCGGCCCGTGCACCGCCAGGTACGACGAGTCCAGATCGAGTAGTGCCGCGGTGATGTCGGCGACGGTGTCGCCGCTGCGCGGGAGCGCAATGCCGCCCCGGGTGCGTGGCGCGCGGCGCAACAGCACGTCGACGATGGCGCTGTCGGGTAGGTGCGGCAAGCCGTCGGCCACCGTGGCGGCGGTGGCCTCGATGGACTCGCGCAGGGCGGTCGTCGGGATCGGTGGGCCGGGAGTCAACGCGAACGGCAGCTGGTGAAAGGTGTTGCCGTCACCGCCAACTCGCTCCAGGACCACCACTTCGGTGGGCACCGCCACATCGTCGGTCTCGACGACCGAGGCCCGCCCGGCCGCCCGCCGGTCCGGGCTGTCGCTCATGCCGGGCGGCGCCGGCGGGTGATAGAGCGCGAAGACGTCGCTCTTCAAATCCCCGCGCGCCAGCTCACCGCGCAGCCGCAGCCGCCGCTGCGGTTTGCGTGCCCGCGGCGGCGTGTGCCAGTCGAGGGCGACCGACGCGTGGTCGACGACGAACACGTCGGTGTTGTCGGCCCACTCCTCGATCGGGAAGTTCAGCCGGTCGAAATGCGCCCACCAGAAGGGTTTGTCCTCGCGCCGGTGGTAGCCGCGCGCCGCGCCCAGCAGCGCCACCGCGGTCTGCTGCGGGGTCCGGTCGTCGATGCCGGCCGCTCCGCTGAACGCGGACAGCGTCACCGCCAGTCCGTCGCGGTCGTCGACGGTGTTGCCGTCGGCCACCGGCTGGGCACCGACCGGTACAACGCCGGATTCGTAGGCGCGCAACATCAGCCAGTTCCGCAGTTCCTGCGTCGACCGGCAGTCGTAGTGGTTGTAGTCCTCGATCTCCTTGAGCACGGATGCCGCCTCGTCGCCACGCCCGTCCTCCCGGAGTTCGCAGTACCGGGCGTAGGAGGTGATCGAACCGGTGGCGGTGGTCACGTCACCCGCGCGTAGTTGGGCGCCCATGTAGAGCGGCTCGAGCGCCTTGAGGCTGAACGACTCGGCGCCCACGCGAATGCTCCTGCGCACCAACGGGTAAAGGTCGACCAGCGTCCCGCTGCGCAGCAGTTCGTCGACTTCGTCCTCGCCCACTCCGTAGCGCCCGGCGAGCCGCAACAAAGCGGTTTTCTCGTAGGGCGCGTAGTGGTAGATGTGCATGTTGGGCCGGCGTTTGCGGCGTTTGGCCACCAGCGCCAAGAAGTCGATCAGCGCCTTGCGTTCCTCGGCCCGGTCGTGCGCCCACAGCGGGCGGAACTTGCCCGTCGGCCCGGCTTCGAGCACACCGAACAGATATTCCAGCCCCCATTCGCGACCATCGGTGGTCCACAGCGGGTCACCCTCGAAATCGAAGAACAGGTCTCCCGGGTCGGGCTCGGGCAGCAGGGCCAGCGGCTGCGGGTCGATGACCTCGACCTGGGGAACGCCGGTTTCCCGTTGGCGCACCTGTAATTTCGCCTGGACGGTCAGTTTGTCCAGCACGCCGCCCGCCAGGTCGGGCACCGGCCCGCGATGCTCGGCCAGCTCGGCGACCGTGCTGATGCCCGCGTCAAAGAGCTTGTCGCGCTGGCCCACTCGCAGGCCGGCGACCAGTAACACGTCGTCGGCCGCCCGCAGCTGTTCGAGGCATAGGGGACAGTGAAAGCACGCGGCCACGCCGTCGTCGTCCCAGCGCACCGCCGCGCCGGCGGCGTAGTGGTCGTCGAGGAGGCGCTGCAGCCGGGCGCGCTGGGAGCGGTAGACCGGGATCAGGTCGCAGGTCCGGTGCCGCACCGCGGTCCCGTCGCCCAGCCGTAGTTCGGCCTCCGGCGCGACCGGGACGCCCGAGGCGGCCAACGCGTCGGCGTAGGCGGCCACCTGCAACAGCGCGGTGACCTTGGCCGAACGGGCCAGTTTGGTGTCCACGACGCGATACCGCTGCCCGTCGCGGATCAGAAAATCAGCGAAGCCGATGAAGCGGCCGTCGAACATGGCGGCTTGATAGATCACCGGCGCACGGTCGGCGACGGCGCGGCGGGTGGCGTCCGCGGCCGCGGTCAGGCCGGCGGGCGTGTAGGCGGGGCGGCCGATGATCGCGACGTCCTGCCCGAACCGGTCGCGCAGCGAGGCCAATTCGCGCCGCTCGTGTTCGCTACCGAGGGCGGCCGTCCGCGTGAGCAGTTCGTCCTCTACGGTGACCGCCGGGCCGCGCCCCAGCTTCGCGTCGAAATCCCGCAGCAGCGCGTATTCGCAGCGGGCCGCGGCGGCCAGATCCGATGCGCTGTAAACGATGCTGTCGCCGGAGACCAACACTCGAGCCACAGTAGGCCAGCGCTCCGACATGACGGTCACACCGGGCGGGCGTGCCCGGAGATCAGTGGGCGGGCGTATTGCCGATCAGCTCGACGGCGTTGCCGTTCCAGTGGAATTTCACATTGGTGTTCAGGCCGTTGATCCCGCTGGGGTAGGTCAGCGCCACGGTGTCGCCCGTGGTTTGCGCGGGGTCGACGCCGTTGAATCCGTAGGTGTCGGGCACGCCCTGGGGGATGAACTGGCCGAGGTGAAACAGCACCGCACGGGTGGTCGGGCTGACCGCGTTGGTGTTGGCCTTGATGATGACGGCCGAGAGCTGCGCGCACTGGTTGTAGTTGCCGGCCAGCGGTTCGGGGTTCCAGGGCTGCTGGCTGCGCGGGTCGCGGGGCAGCTCGGACACCACCTTCGCGATGGTGGGCGAGGCGAGGTTGACCGCGCAGGGGTCGGCCGGCGGGGCGTTGCCGGGCTGGGCGGCCGCCGACGGGGTGGCCGGAGCCGTGATCGACGCGGTCTCCGACGTCCTGGCCGGCGGCGTCTTGGCGACGGTGGAGTCGCTCGAACCGCAGCCGGCCAGAGTGAAGGCGATGAGAGCGATAGCGGCCGAGCCGGTCAGTGGCTCGGTACGACAGGGCAACGACCACACATCTGGGCACCGTACCGTCATCGGGTGCGAGGTCGTGGCAGGCATGGCCGGGTGTGCCGATGATCACCTGATCGGCCGCCTGGCCATAGACCCGCAGCGCTCAGCGTCCGCTGAGCTCGCGGTCACCACGGGGCCCTCGGGTGGTGACCCGCAGCGCTCAGCGTCCGCTGAGCTCGCGGTCACCACTAGACTCCTTGGACGATGACCCTCCCGGACAGCTCGCCTGAAGCTGCCTCACCGACGTTTGCCGACCTGCAGATCAATCCCTCGGTCCTGCGGGCGATCGCCGACGTCGGCTACGAATCGCCCACCGGCATCCAGGCCGCGACCATCCCGGCGCTGATGGCCGGCTCCGATGTCGTCGGGCTGGCCCAGACCGGCACCGGCAAGACCGCCGCGTTCGCGATCCCGATCCTGTCCAAGATCGACGTCACCAGCACCGCCACCCAGGCGCTGGTGCTCGCCCCGACCCGCGAACTCGCCCTGCAGGTGGCCGAGGCGTTCAGCCGGTACGGGGCCCACCTGCCCAAGATCAACGTGCTGCCGATCTATGGCGGCTCGTCCTACGGCGTGCAGCTGGCCGGGCTCCGCCGCGGCGCCCACGTGGTGGTCGGCACACCGGGCCGGGTGATCGACCACCTCGAGCGCGGCACCCTGGATCTGTCCCACGTCGACTACCTGGTGCTCGACGAGGCCGACGAGATGCTCACCATGGGCTTCGCCGAAGAAGTCGACCGCATCCTGTCCGAAACCCCGGAATACAAGCAGGTGGCGCTGTTCTCCGCGACCATGCCGCCGGCGATCCGCAAGATCACCACCAGGTACCTGCACGATCCGCTCGAGGTCAGCACCAAAGCGAAAACCGCTACCGCCGAGAACATTTCGCAGCGCTACATCCAGGTCGCCGGCCCCCGCAAGATGGATGCGCTGACGCGGGTGCTGGAAGTCGAACCGTTCGAGGCGATGATCATCTTCGTCCGAACCAAACAGGCCACCGAGGAGGTCGCCGAAAGGCTGCGGGCCCGGGGCTTTTCGGCCGCAGCCATCAACGGGGACATCCCGCAGGGCCAGCGTGAGCGAACCGTGGCCGCCCTGAAGGACGGCAGCATCGACATCCTGGTCGCCACCGACGTGGCCGCGCGCGGGCTGGACGTGGAGCGGATATCGCACGTGCTCAACTACGACATCCCGCATGACACCGAGTCTTATGTGCACCGGATCGGGCGCACCGGCCGGGCGGGCCGCTCGGGAACCGCGCTGCTGTTCGTCTCCCCGCGCGAGCGTCACCTGCTCAAGGCGATCGAAAAGGCCACGCGCCAAACGCTCACCGAAGCCGAATTGCCCACCGTCGAAGACGTCAACGCCCAGCGGGTGGCCAAGTTCGCCGACTCCATCACCACCGCGCTCGGTTCTCCGGGGATCGACCTGTTCCGCAAGCTGGTCGAAGACTACGAGCGCGAGCACGACACCCCGATGGCCGACATCGCCGCCGCGCTGGCGCTGCAATCCCGCGACGGCGAGGAATTCCTGATGGCGCCCGAACCGCCGCCGGAGCGGCGCGAGCGGCGCACCGAACGTCGCGACCGCCCCGAAAGGCCAAGGAACGCAAAGCCCTTCGCCACCTATCGCATCGCGGTGGGTAAGCGGCACAAGATCGGCCCGGGTGCGATCGTCGGCGCCATCGCCAACGAGGGCGGGCTGCATCGCAGCGATTTCGGCCACATCGCGATCGGGCCGGATTTCTCCCTGGTGGAATTGCCGGCCAAGTTGCCCAAGTCGATCTTCAAACGCCTTGAGCACACCCGCATTTCGGGGGTATTGATCAACTTGCAACCGGAGCGGTCGTCCGCCAGGCCCCGCAGCCAAGACGGTGGGAAGCCGCGCAGGAAACACGGCGGATGACGCTGTCCGAAGAACAAGACGCCCAGGGCGGCCTCGAGCAGACCTCTCGCGTCGACCGGGTCGCCTCGCTGACCGGGATCCGCGCGGTCGCCGCGCTCCTCGTCGTCGGCACCCACGCGGCCTACACCACCGGTAAGTACACGCACGGCTATTGGGGCCTGGTCGGTTCCCGGATGGAGATCGGGGTACCGATCTTCTTCGTGCTCTCCGGCTACCTGTTGTTCCGCCCGTGGGTGAAGGCGGCGGCGAAAGGCGGTCGTTCGCCGTCGCTGAGTCGCTATGCGTGGCACCGGGTTCGGCGCATCATGCCCGCCTACGTCATCACGGTGTTGTTCGCCTACGTCCTCTACCACTTCCGCAATGCCGGGCCCAACCCCGGCCACAGCTGGCTGGGCCTGGCGCGCAACCTGACGCTGACGCAGATCTACTGCAACGGCTACCTCGGCAAGTACCTGCACCAGGGGCTGACCCAGATGTGGAGCCTTGCGGTGGAGGGATCGTTCTACGTCATCCTGCCGCTGCTGGCCTACCTGCTGCTGGTGGTGATCTGCCGGCGACAATGGCAGCCGAAGTTGGTGCTCGGCGCGCTGGCGGGGATGCTGTTGATCAGCCCGGCCTGGCTGGTGCTGGTGCACACCGATCACTGGTTTCCCGACGGGGCACGGCTGTGGCTGCCCACCTATCTGGCGTGGTTCCTCGCCGGCATGATGCTGACCGTGCTGCAGGAGATGGGGGTGCGCGGCTACGGGTTCGTGGCCATACCGCTGGCGGTCATCTGCTATTTCATCGTGTCCACGCCCATCGCCGGCGCGCCCACGACCTCCCCGGCGACGCTGAGCGAGGCGTTGTTCAAGACGTGCTTCTATGCCGTCATCGCCGCGCTCGCGGTGGCACCGCTGGCCCTGGGCGACGACCATGGTTGGTATTCGCGGGTACTGGCCAGCCGCCCGATGGTGTGGCTGGGGGAGATCTCCTACGAGATCTTCCTGATCCACTTGATCACCATGGAATTCGCGATGGACTACATCGTCGGCGCGCGGGTCTACACCGGCCCGATGCTGTACCTGTACGTCGCGACGCTGGTGGTGACGATCCCGCTGGCGTGGCTGCTGCACCGGTTCACCCGCGTGCGGGAGTGACCACGCCGGCTAGTCGCGGGCGGACACCGGCGTCACGATCGGGACGACGAATTCCTCGATCATCGCCCGCTCCTCGGCTTCGTCATGGCCCGGGTGGGTCAGCAGCGAAACGATCACCCGCACCATCCAGCGGCCGCGGCGTTCGATGACGGCGGGATCGTCGGGTCCCAGCGATTGCAGGAACGCCACCGCCAACGCCGCGATGACGTCGGACTGTCCGGCCAGTTCGCCACCTACCGGCGGGCGGGTGGTGGCGAACCAGGATGCCAGCGCCGGGCTTTCGCGAACCATCGCCAGCGTGACGAGGATGCTCGCGACCAGCCGTTCGCGTGGGTCCTCGATGTCGCCGGTGCGCGCGATGATCTCGCGGCCCAGCCGGTGGGTTTCGCGGTGGACGTAGGCGGTTCGCAGCGCCTCGCGGTTCTCGAAATACCGGTACAGCGTCGCGCGGGAACAGCCTGCGGCGCGGGCGATTTCGTTCATGCCGATCGAGTCGGAATCGCGCTGGGTGTAGAGCCGCTCGGCGGCGTCGAGGATCCGGTCGGCGGCCGCCTCGGTCCGGTGCGTGCCCAGCCAGTCGTTGCCTGCCATCAGGACGTCGTCCGGATCGGCACCGACAGCGGGCGCCGGACGTAGCTGCCGCCGGCCCAGACGATGCCGGATTCGTCCACCTCGAAGTCCGGGCACCGGGTCAGGAGTTCGGTCAGTGCGACGCGCGATTGCATCCGCGCGGCGGCGGCGCCCAGACAATGGTGTGCGCCGTGGCTGAACGTCAGGATGTTGCGGGGGCAGCGGGTGACGTCGAGTTCGCCTGCGTCCGAGCCGTATTGGCGTTCGTCGCGGTTGGCCGAGCCGTAGAGCAACAGCACCCTGCGCCCGGCCGAAATGGTGGTCTCGCCGACGGTCACGTCCCGGGTGACCGTGCGGGCCAGGCCCTGCACCGGTGAGGTCATCCGCAGCAGTTCCTCGACGGCATCGGGAATGCGGTCGGGGTCGTCCACCAGCAGCTGACGCTGGTCGGGTCGTTCGTGCAGCAGCGGCATCGAACCGCCGAGCATGCCGGTGACGGTGTCGTTGCCGCCGGTGACCATGGTGAACGTGAACGCCAGGATCGACAGGGTGCCGGCGATGTCACCGTTGGCACCGACCCCGGCGGCCACCAGGTGCGAGATGGTGTCGTCCTCGGGTTCGGTCCGGCGCCGTTCGATCAACCCGGTGAAGTAGGCCATCATCGACCCGACGGCATCGCCGACGGTCTCCAGGGCGCCGGCGACGCCGCCTTCGGCGGTGTTGGCCGCGACGATGGCCTGGGTCCAGCCGTCGAACTGGGCCCAATCCTCCTCGGGCACACCGAGATAGTGGGCGACCACCATCGACGGCAGCGGCTTGAACAGCTCCGCGACGATGTCGCCGCCGCCGGCCGAACGCAACCCCTCGATGCGCTCGACGACGAACTCGGTGACCTTGGGCTCCACCGCCTCCACCTGCCGCGGGGTGAAGCCCCGCGACACCAGCTTGCGGAACTGCGTGTGTACCGGGGGATCCTGCATCACGAACGGTGGATTGTCCTGCAGCCCAATCAGTTCCAGGTCGTCATAGTTGACGGTCAGACCCTTGGCGGAGGAGAAGGTTTCGTGGTCGCGGGCCGCGGCCCACACGTCGGCGTGCCGGGAGAGCACGTAGTAGTCATGCTCGGGGTGGTTGGCCGGCACGACGTGGTGCACCGGGTCGTGGTCGCGCAGCGCGCGGTACATCGGCCACGGGTTGGGCCAGGTGTCGGCGGTGGCCAGCTGGAAAGCGACCGGCGCTTCGTGAGACATAACAGCAGCCATGTCTCATTCGTACGACAGTCGTGACGATATGTCAACCCTGCCGCACGCCGGGCGCCCCGCTGGCCGGGCGCCCACCACCGAGCGCCCGGCTGGCCGGGCACTCGAGAGCAAAGGCCTAAATAGCCGCGCCCGGGTTCAAAATGCCCTGCGGATCCAGCGCCTGCTTGATGCGCCGGTTCAAATCCATCACGTCGGGGCCCAGATAGCCGGCCAGCCAGGGCCGCTTCAACCGGCCGACGCCGTGCTCGCCGGTGATGGTGCCGCCCAGGCCGACGGCGAGATCCATGATCTCGCCGAACGCCAGGTGCGCGCGTTCGGTCATGTCGGCGTCGGCGGGGTCGTAGACGATCAGCGGGTGGGTGTTGCCGTCGCCGGCGTGCGCGATCACCGAGATCATCAGGTCGCGTTCGGCGGCGATGCGCGCGATCCCGGTCACCAGGCGGCCCAGCGCCGGCAGCGGCACGCCGACGTCCTCGAGCAGGAGCGACCCCTTGGCTTCGACGGCCGGGATGCAGAACCGCCGGGCCACGACGAACGCCTCGCCCTCGTCGGGATCGTCGGTCGAAAAGACTTCCGTCGCAGCGCGTTCCGCGAATACCTCGGCCATGATCTCGGCGTCCTCGCTGCCGGCGCGGCCGCGCTCGTCCGATCCCGCCACCAGCATGGCGGCCGCCCCGCGGTCGAGATCCATGCGCAGGGTGTCCTCGACGGCGTTGATCGCCACCGAATCCATGAACTCCAGCATCGAGGGACGAAGCCGCGCGGTGACGCCGAGCACCGCCTCGACCGCATCCTCGACCGTGGCGAAGCTCGCCACCACGATGCTGGACGCGTTCTGCTTGGGCACCAGCCGCAGTGTCACCTCGGTGACGACGCCCAGGGTGCCCTCGCTGCCGACGAACAGCTTGGTCAGCGACAGGCCCGCAACGTCCTTCAACCGTGGCCCGCCCAGCCGCACGGCCGTCCCGTCGGCCAGCACGACCTGCATGCCCAGCACGTAGTCGGTGGTGACGCCGTACTTCACGCAGCACAGCCCGCCGGCGTTGGTGGCGATGTTGCCGCCGATGCTGCAGATCTCGAACGACGACGGATCGGGCGGATACCACAGGCCGTGCTCGGCGACGGCCTTCTTCACCTCGGCGTTGAACAGTCCCGGCTGGCATACGGCGGTGCGGGTCACCGGGTCGACGGTGATGTCGCGCATCTTCTCGGTGGACAGCACGATGCCGTCGTCCAGCGCGGTCGCCCCGCCGGACAGGCCGCTGCCGGCACCACGGGTCACGACGGGCACCCGGTGGGCGGTAGCCCAGCGCAGCACGGTCTGCACGTCTTCGGTGCGCCGCGGCCGCACCACGGCCAGCGGCTTGCCGGCCGACGGGTCGAAGGCGCGGTCCTGGCGATAACCCTCGGTGACGGTCGGGTCGGTGACCACCATCCCGTCGGGCAGATCGGCGATCAGGCCGGCCAGGGCGTCAGAGCTCACGGCCCGATCCTAAGCCCGTGTCACGGGCCGGGGTCCTCGGCGAACTCCGGCGCGCGGTCCAGTTCCCGCAGCGACGGCAGCCGGCAGGCCGCCAAGCCGATCAGCAGGATCGGTACCGCCAGCGCCAGGAACGTGACCTTCAGCCCGGCGGCGTCGGCCAACGGGCCCGCGACCAGCAAACCCAACGGTCCCGCGGCGTACGTCAGGCCCGACATCACCCCGACCACCCGACCGCGCAGCCGATGCGGCGCGCGGGTCTGCATGACGTAGTTGTAGATCGGTTGGATGGGGCCGTAGACCAGGCCGGTTACGCCGCACAACACCAGGATCACCGGCAATGGGGGCAGGAACGCGATGCCGGCCGTCGCGGCACCGAAGGTGAGGGTCGCGGTCAGCACCGCCGTGCGCCGCCGGGTGTATCTCGACACCACGGCGTAGCCGAGCGCGCCCACCACGCCGCCGACCCCGAGCGCCATCAGCGCCCACCCCAACTGGGCGGGTTGGTGCTGGTCGGCGAAATACTTTGGAAACAACACGCTTTCCATCGGCAGGTACAGCGCGGTGACGAACAAGTCGATCAAGCCTAGGGTGCGCAGCACGCGCAGGTTCCAGACGAACCGCATCCCTTCGGCGACGCCGGAAACCAGTCCCACCGGGCGGCTCGCCTCCTGTGGCCTTCCGGCGCCTTCCAGCCGCAGCCCCCCGATCGCCAGGAAGGACAAGCCGAAACAGCCCGCCGTGACCCACATCGTGTTGATGCCGCCCAGCGTGGCGATCATCAACCCGCCGATGCCGGGGCCCAGGATCAAGGCCAAATTCAGGATCGCCTCGTAGCTGCTATTGGTGCGGTCCAGGGACCAGCCCGCGCGGGCGGCCGCCTCAGGCAGCATCGACTGACGCGCCGTGGTCCCGGCGGGATCGAAGGCGGCCGCGCAGCAGGCCAACACAGCCAACTCGGCGACGTTGATTGCTTCGGCGCCGAAGAACCAAGCGGTCAGCGGCACACCGATGACCGCCATGCCGGACAGGGAATCGGAGACCAGCGACACCCGGCGGCGTCCGAAGAAATCGACCGCGGTGCCGGCGATCAGCGTGGAGAGCACCAACGGCAGCGTCATGGCAGCGGCCACGATCGAGGCGCCCTTGGCGCTGTCGTGGTGCTGCAGTGCCAACCATGGGAAGGCCACGATCGAAATGCCGGTGCCCGTCGTTGCAAGCAGCGTCGCGAACAGGATCAGGGACGCCGGGCCGCGGCTCGTATGGCTCATGAATATCGCGGGAAATCTAACCGCAAACCGGCGGCGCGAGCCACTGGATTTCGTGGTCACCCTGACGGAATGCAGGATGTTGATGTGCTCGCCCACCCACGTACCGGCCAGGAGTTCGGCTCACCGGTCGGTGCCGGCACCGGATGGCCGGGCGATCCGGCCACCCCGCAGACCCCCGTGGCGGGCGACGCCGCCGCGGTCGCCGAACTCGCCGAGCGCGCCGGCTCGATTCCCGAAATCGACGCTCTGGTCAGCGTCTGCCGGGCCTGCCCGCGGCTGGTTGACTGGCGCGAGGACGTCGCCGTCGTCAAGCGTCGGGCCTTTGCCGACCAACCGTATTGGGGGAGACCGGTGCCCAGCTGGGGGTCGGCGCGGCCCCGCTTGCTGATCGTCGGATTGGCGCCCGCCGCCCACGGCGCCAACCGGACGGGACGGATGTTCACCGGCGACCGCTCGGGCGACCAGTTGTACGCGGCGCTGTACCGGGCCGGGCTGGTGAACCAACCGACCAGCGTCGACGCCGCGGATGGCTTGCGGACCAAGCACATTCGCATCGTCGCGCCGGTGCGGTGCGCGCCTCCCGCCAACGCGCCGACGCCGCAGGAGCGCGACACCTGCTGGCCCTGGCTGCGGGCCGAATGGCGGTTGGTCTCCGCGGATGTTCGCGTGGTGGTGGCCCTGGGCGGATTCGGCTGGCAGATCGCGCTGCGGCTACCGGGCACCACGACCGGGCGAAAGCCCCGGTTCGGCCACGGCGTCGTCGCTGATCTCGCGCCCGGTGTACGACTGCTCGGCTGCTACCACCCAAGCCAGCAAAACATGTTCACCGGTAGGTTGACACCAGCAATGCTCGACGACGTCTTCCGTGACGC
The DNA here is from genome assembly GCF_001673415.1 of Mycobacterium sp. 1165196.3. Lineage (NCBI taxonomy): Bacteria > Bacillati > Actinomycetota > Actinomycetes > Mycobacteriales > Mycobacteriaceae > Mycobacterium > Mycobacterium sp. 1165196.3. The sequence goes on from NZ_LZLU01000019.1 coordinate 22,638, forward strand.
TAAGGAACTGGCAGGAATCAAGTGACCGACGTTCTGGTATCCGGCGCCAGCGTGGCTGGTGCGGCGGCCGCGTTTTGGCTTGGGCAGCATGGCTTTTCAGTCACCGTGGTGGAGCGCCATCGGGGGCCGCGGCCGGGCGGTCAGGCGATCGACGTGCGGGGGCCGGCGCTGACGGTGCTCGACCGGATGGGGCTGCTGGGCGCCGCCCAAAAGCGCAAGACGCAAATCCGGGGCTCGTCGGTCGTCGACCGTGACGGCAACGAGTTGTCCCGGGACACCGAGTCGACACCGACCGGTGGCGCCATCGACAGTCCCAACATCGAGCTGTTGCGCGACGATTTGGTCGAATTGCTTTACGGCGCAAGCCAATGGTCGGCCGAATACCTCTTCGACGACACCATCACCGCCCTGGACGACGACGGGACGGCGGTCCGCGTGACCTTCGAGCACGCCGCGCCGCGCAGTTTCGACCTGGTCATCGGCGCCGACGGATTGCATTCCAACGTGCGGCGTTTGGTCTTCGGGCCCGAAGACGACTTCATCGAGAGGCTGGGCACCCACGCGGCGATCTTCACCGTGCCCAATTTTCTGGACCTGGACTACTGGCAGATGTGGCACTACGGCGACTCCACCATGGCGGGGGTATACAGCGCGCGTAACAACGCCGAGGCGCGGGCCATGTTGGGCTTCATGGACACCGATCTGCGGATCGACTATCGCGACACCGAGGCCCAATTCGCCGAGCTTGCGCGGCGGATGGCCGACGACGGCTGGGTCCGTCCGCAACTGCTGGAGTACATGCGCAGCGCGCCGGACTTCTACTTCGACGAGATGTCGCAGATCAAGATGGATCGCTGGGCGCGGGGCCGGGTGGCGCTGGTCGGTGACGCCGGCTACTGCTGCTCGCCCCTGTCGGGCCAGGGCACCAGCGTCGCGCTGCTGGGTGCCTACATCTTGGCCGGCGAACTCAAGGCGGCCACCGAGGGCGAGACGCTCGACCATGCGGCCGGCTTCGCCAACTACCACCGCGAGTTCAGCGACTACGTCAAGCGCAACCAATGGCTGGTCGTGGACAACATTCCGGGCGGCGCGCCGATACCCCAGGAGGTGTTCGACCGCATCGTCGCCTCGATCACCCTCAGAGAGTACTGAGCCGAGCGGGAACGTTTGCCGGCCCGCGCGCGTTGACGCCAACGTGCGTCTTTCCGTCCTTGATCTCATCCCGGTGCGCACCGACCAGACCACCGGCGACGCGCTGGCGGCCACCGTGCAACTGGCCCAGGCCGCGGATCGGCTGGGCTTCACCCGCTACTGGGTCGCCGAGCACCACAACATGCCGTCGGTGGGTGCCACCAGCCCACCGGTGGTGCTCGCCTACCTGGCCGCGCAGACCGCGCAGCTTCGGCTCGGCTCGGGTGGCGTGATGCTGCCCAACCACGCGCCGCTGGCGGTCGCCGAGCAGTTCGCGCTGCTGGAGGCCGCCGCCCCAGGCCGCATCGACCTCGGCATCGGCCGCGCACCCGGCTCCGATCCGGTGACGTCGTATGCGCTGCGCGGCGGTCGGGACGATCGTGACATCGAGAACTTCCCGGAGTATCTCGACGACGTGGCGGCGCTGATGAGCGCTCGCGGCGTGCGGGTTCCGCTGCGCTCGGGTGACTACACCCTCAAGGCCACCCCGGCCGCGGCGGGCGAACCGCGGCTATGGCTGTTGGGTTCGTCGATGTACTCGGCGCATCTGGCCGCCGCCAAGGGGTTGCCGTATGTGTTCGCACATCACTTCTCCGGCAACGGAACCGAAGAGGCGCTCGAGGTCTACCGTGCGCGATTCAAGCCCAGCGAGCTGACCGCCGAGCCGCTGACCTTCCTGACGGTGAACGCCGCCGTGGCCGAAACCCGCGAGGAGGCAACGGCTTTGATGTTGCCCAACCTGCAGATGATGGCCCGGTTGCGGACCGGGCAGCCGCTCGGGCCGGTGCCGCTGGTCGAGGAGGCCGCGGTCGCCCAGTTGACCGGCCAGCAGCAGCGGATCGTGGAGAGCGGGCTGCAGCGCGCCGTCCTGGGGGCGCCGGCGGAGGCCGCCGAGCAGATCCGGGCACTGGCCGACCGGTTCGGCGTCGACGAAGTCATGGTCAACCCGGTGGCATCGGCGCGCCGCGGCACCGATCCCAGCACCGGCCCGGCGCGGGTCGCGACGCTGGAACTGCTGGCCAAAGAGCTGTTCTGACACCGCCGGCGGTGACGCTCACCCGTTGGACTGGCTCGGGTGCGGATTGGGTGCGTGGTTGGCGATCCAGTCCCGCAGGTCATCCGGCGGCAACGGCGGGGTGTGCACGAAGCCCTGGGTGATGGTGCAGCCATACCGGCGCAGGGCGTTCAGGGTGGCCTCGTTCTCGACCCCCTCGGCCACCAGGTCGGCGCCCAGATTGGACGCCAGCGCCACCGTCGAGCGCACGATGGCCACCGACCGCGCGTCGTGGGCCAAGCGCGCCACGAAAATCCGGTCGAGCTTCAGCTCGTCGACCGAAACCTCTTGCAGCCGAGCCAGAGACGACCAGCCGGTGCCGTAATCGTCGAGCGAGATCCGGATTCCCAGGCTCTGCAGCGCGGCGACGGTGTTGCGCGAACGCACCGAGTCCACCAGCGCGCTCTCGGTGATCTCGAGGATCAACGCCTCGGCGGGCAGGTCGTAATTGGCGAGCAGCCGCTCGACGGTGCCGACGAGTTCGATGTCCAGCAGGTTGGTCGTCGACAGGTTCACCGCGACGGTGAGCGGCATGCCCTGCTCGCGCCAGGAGCGGACCTGCGCGAGAGCCATGCTCAGCGTGCGGTTGGAGATCTTGCGCATCAGCCCGGCGCGTTCGGCGACGGACAGAAACTCCTCCGGCAGCAGTGTCCCGCGGGTGGGGTGCTGCCAACGCAGCACCGCCTCGACGCTGTGGACGCTGCCGTCGCGGCCGTCGATCTTGGGTTGGTAATGCAATTGCAGCTCGTCGGTATCGAACAACGCCGTGCGTAATTCCTCGATCAGGCTGGGGTCGTTGTCGCGATACGCCTCGAACGAGGAGTCGTAGACCGCGATCTTGCTGCGGGCGGATTTGGCGTGCGCCATGGTGATTTCGGCGCGGCTGAGCAGCTCCTCGGGGGAGTCGCAGTGGTCCGGGCACAGCGCGATGGCGATGCGGGCGTCCACCTGCACGGTGATCGGGTCCAAAGCGATTGGCTCGCTGAGGGCTTCGAGCAGGCGACCCGCCGACGCGCTGGCGGCGGTGAGGTTGGCCCCATCCGACAGCAGCACGGCGAACTGGTCTTCCCCCACCCGCGCGAGCAGATCGTCACGACGGACGCAGCCGGCCAACCGGTTTGCGATGTGGCACAGCAGCTCGTCGCCGAACTGTCTACCGATGGAGTCGGTGATCTCGTGGAAATCGCTCAGGCTCAACAACAACAGCGCCCGGCGCGCGTGCGCCCGGGTCGGCATCGACGGGCTGTCCGGTGGCGGCGAAGCGGGCAACCCGGTCAGGGCCGTCGCCAGTGAGCGCCGGTTGGGCAGCGCCGTCAACTCGTCGGTCATGGCGAGTTTGTCGTTGGTCTCCAGCAGGCTGGCGTCCCGGAAGGTCAGCGCGAACCGCCCGGCCGCCACGACCAGGCTCAGCGCCGCCAGCGTCGCCGCGAGCCGCGAATGGTGGGCCAGGACGATCACGGCCAACGCGACCACGGCCGATGCCACCGGAGTGGCGTAGGGCGCGATGCGGCCTCGCGATGGCGGCGTGATCGACGACGATCTGGCCCAGCTCGCCATGGCGATCAGTAATGACGACGCGGCCCAGCAGGCATCCAGCAGGGATCCGCTCCGATACAAGCCGGCCGACGTCTCGAACAGATACGCCGCGTCCGCGAACGCAAACAGGACCAATCCGGCCACCAGCAGCGCCCAGCGAATCTCGTTGCGCCAGCCCAGGATCGGCAACATGCCGGCGGCCAGCGCGAGCAGCACCATATCGCTCCACGGATAGGCGATGCCCACCCACACCGTCGCCGGTGCGCGCACCGCGGCCGCCCCGATCGGACCCGCGGTCAGCGCCGCGGCCACCGCCGCCAACGTCAGGGCGCAGATGAGCGAGTCGAGCTGAACCGGGATCGGCAGCCGCTTGAGCCGTGCCCGCATGAGCAACAGCAGCCCGGCGTAGACGAAGGGGTAGTACGCGAGATACTCCGGATCGGCCACCGACGGGGATCGGCCGCTGGGCACCCACAGGGCATAGACGACGTCGCCCACGGCCGAGCACGCCATACCGGCGGCGATCAGCGCCCAGGCCAACCGGTCGGCCGGAACCCGGTACGCGCGTAGGGCGATCAGTCCGGCCGCCACCACGGTCAGCGCCGTGTACAGGGCGGCGGCGGAGAGGATGCCGTGCCCGGCATTGGGGCGGACAACGCTGGACACGGCGAAGGCGACCACCCCGATCGCCAGCAGCACCAGGGCGGTCCGGACGTCTCGTGGGGGCCAGCGGACGGCGTCGGGCGCATCCTCGGGCTGGGCCGCTGTGGCGTTCGCGACCTCGGAGGTGGTTCGGGACTCCGGCGGTGCCTGGCCGTCACCGCCAAGAGCGCGGGCCGCCACCGAGGGTCTGGTCGAACCCGGCGCCGGCGGAAACGCATACGGCAGCGGCAGGTCGGGCATGAAGCTGCGAATGCATTGTCCCCCTTCGCGTTTGGCGGCGTACATGGCCAAGTCCGCGTGGCGCAGCAGCTGATCGACCGTGCAGTTCGTCGCGCCGGTGGCCACCGTGAATCCGATGCTCGGCCGCACCGTGATCGGAATGCCCTCGATCAGGATGGCGCCGGTGAAGGCGTCGAGAATCCGATGCGCGGCCGCCTGCGATTCCTCGACGGAGGCTTCGATGACCGCCGCGAATTCGTCGCCGCCGAGCCGGGCGATGGTGCCCTGTTCCCCCAGCGCCGCGGTGAGCCGGCCGGCGACCCGGACCAGGAGTTCGTCCCCGGCCGGATGGCCCAGGGCGTCATTGACCGCCTTGAAGTTGTCGAGGTCCAGACACAACACCGCGATCGGGGTGCCGTCAGGGCGTCGCCGCGCGACGGCCTGGTCCAGTCGGTGCAGGAAAAGCGCCCGGTTGGCCAGGCCGGTCAGGTTGTCGCGGAAGGCCTCCCGCGCGACCTCCGACAGCAGATTCTGGTTCTCGACGAGGACGACGAACTGCCGCGCCAAGACGGCGGCCACCAGGATGCCGAGCGCGGCCAGCATCGGTTCGTGCATCGCGTTGCCCGCCGCATGTCCCCAGCCCACGGTTGCCGCCAGGATCAGCGGCAGGTAGGGCAGCCACAGGCGGGTGCGGAACTCGATCTCGTCCGGCGATGCCGGCGTGGGGTGCTCGTGCACGACGGCCGTTGCGCCCAGCGCCAGCATCGCCAGGCCGGCCACTCGTATCACGTCACCGACATCGCCGGTGTGATAGCTGCCGATGCCGGTGTAGAAGACCAGCATCATGTCGGCGACGCTGATCGTCGCGACGCCGGCGGCGACCAGGCTCCGGCTGGGCCGGTCGCCGGGGCGCGCCCGGGACAGCATCAGGATCGCCGTCGTCAGCAAGACGATGTCGTTGAAGATCTCCGCGAATGTCGCCAGCCGGGTGCCCGTCCGCTCCTGCAGCTGCGCTTCGACCACGAACACCCAGGAGATGACGAACAGCGAGGTCGCCACGATAAGACCGTCGAGCAGCAGCCGCCGGGGGCTGTTGCGGGACAGCTGGGACAGCAGCATCAGCGACACCATGGCGCCGACCGGCCATAGCAGCAGCACGATCTCGGAGGCCGCCGGGTGGGCGGCGTGTTCGACCTCCGGTCGCACGTCGTAGACCGCCCAGATGGTCTCGCCCACCGCCCAGCCGAGCAGGGCCGTTACCAGCGCCAGCCAGCCGTAACGCTGCCGTCCGGACGTGCGGCGGGCCGCGCGACCGGCCAATGCCGCGGCGACAACCAGACACACCGCGATGACGAACTCGTTGACCGGCCGAGTCCCGTAGGGGCCGTGCCAGCCCCGCACCGACGACAGCAACAGCAGCAATTCGGCGACGCCGTATGCGGCGGCGAGCATCCAGCCGGCGCGCGGGGGCACCCCCGACCGCCGCCACGGACTTACCGCCCAGCGTTGCATCACCGCTCCAGCCGATCCCCTGCTGTGTGGCGAAGAATGAACAACTTCACCACGCGTTACTGGGCATTAAACCGCTGCTGATGTTCGCCAAGTGCGGCTTTTGCCAGGTTGGGGCGGGGTGCGGCCGTCGCCGTTGGGCTCAATCGGCCTGACTTGCATCGATACGGGCCAGCGCGTTGCGCAGAATCTGGCCGGTGGCGTCCCGGTCGGGGTCGCGGCGCAGCAGCATTCCCTTGGCCACCGACAGCTTGTCGCCGTTGCGGCGGGGCAGAACGTGCAGGTGGATGTGGAACACGGTCTGGAAAGCGGCGCGGCCGTCGTTGACAGCGATGTTGGTGGCGTCGGCCAGTTCGGTGGTCCGCGCGGCCCGGGCGATGCGTTGGCCCAGGGTGACCATCCCGGCCAGGGTCTCCGGCGCGGTGTCGGTGAGATCGACGCTGTGCCGTTTGGGCAGCACCAGCGTGTGGCCGCGGGTGAACGGGCGGATGTCGAGGATGGCCAGGTAGTCGTCGTCTTCGTAGATCCGGATGGCCGGGGCTTCGCCGGCGACGATCGCACAGAACACGCAGGACATGTCGCCCACGGTACTGGCTGCTTCGCCATGGCCACGCCGAGACCATCCGGGGCCTGCCTCGAATCGCGGGATACGCTGCCGCGGTGAACGATCTCGCGTTCGCCGGCGCGGCGGCACAAGCGCGCATGCTGGCCGACGGTGAACTGACCGCGCCGGAGTTGCTCGAGGTCTACCTGGAGCGGATAGCGCGGCTGGACAGCCAGCTGCGGTGCTACCGCGTGGTGCTCGCCGATCAAGCTCGTTACGAGGCCGCCGCGGCGCAGGAGCGGCTGGACGCGGGCGAGCGGCTGCCGTTGCTCGGCGTGCCGGTGGCGATCAAAGACGACGTCGACGTCGCCGGGCAGGTGACGACGTTCGGCAGCGGCGGACACCGGCCCGCCGTCACCTCCGATGCCGAGGTGGTGCGCCGGTTGCGCGCCGCGGGTGCGGTGATCATCGGCAAGACCAATGTGCCCGAGCTGATGATGCTGCCCTACACCGAGTCGATGACCTTCGGCGCCACCCGCAACCCGTGGAACCCCACCCGCACCCCCGGTGGCAGCAGCGGGGGAAGCGCCGCCGCGGTCGCCGCCGGGTTGGCGTCGCTGGCTTTGGGATCCGACGGGGGCGGCTCGATCCGCATCCCGGCGACGTGGTGCGGGCTGTTCGGCTTGAAGCCGCAGCGCGACCGGGTGTCGTTGGAACCGCACGACGATGCCTGGTACGGGCTGAGCGCCAACGGCCCGATCGCGCGCACGGTACTGGACGCGGCGGTGTTCCTGGATGCGACGTCGACGGTGCCCGGTCCCGAAGGGGAGTTCGTGACGGCGGCGGGCCGCAGCCCCGGCCGGTTGCGAATTGCGTTGAGCACCAAGGTGCCAACCCCGTTGCCGGTCCGGGTGGGCAAGGCGGAGCTGACGGCGGTCGAGCAGGCCGGTGCGCTGCTGCGCGACCTGGGCCATGACGTCATCAGGGCCGATCCCGAGTATCCGGCCTCGGCGATGTTCGCCAACTATCTGCCCCGATATCTGCGCGGTATCTGCGACGACGCGGACGCGCTGGCCCATCCGGAACGCCTGGAGGCGCGCACCCGCAACATCGCCCGTCTGGGTTCGTTCTTTTCGGACCGGCGGATGGAGGCGATCCGGGCCAACGAGGATGGGGTGGTCTCGCGGATCCAGGCGATCTTCGACGACGTCGACGTCGTCGTCACGCCCGGCACGGCGACGGGCCCGTCGCGCATCGGCGCCTATCAACGCCGCGGCGCGGTGTCGACGCTGCTGAGGGTCGGTCGATACGTTCCCTACCAACAGGTTTGGAACCTGACCGGGCAGCCCGCAGCGGTGGTGCCGTGGGACCTCGATGGCGACCGCCTGCCGTTGTCGGTCCAACTCGTCGGCAGGCCATACGACGAGGCGACGCTGCTGTCGCTGTCGGCGCAGATCGAAGCCGCCCGACCGTGGGCCCTGCGGCGACCGCCGGTGTCATAGCCGCCGCGCCGATTGGCCTAGTACCCTGCCGGCCACCAACGATTGCGAGCCCAGGATCAGTGTCCGGGCTCGCTCATCGACGACCGGCGGGAATCCCCGCAGCGGCGGTGCGTTCATCACCCCACATCCTGGCTGGCCCGCGTTGTAGGTTGACGAACGTGCAGGACGGGGCCGACCAGAACATCGACGATTTGCTCGAGGGTCTCGAGGGAACCGCGCGCATCGAGCGCGCCGAATTGGTGCGGTGGCTGCTCGAGCAGGGCATCACCACCGAGGAGATCCGCACCACCAATCCGCCCCTGCTGCTGGCCACCCGCCATCTGATCGGCGATGACGGCACCTACGTGTCCACCCGGGAGATCAGCGAGACCCACGGCATCGACCTGGGGCTGTTGCAGCGCGTGCAGCGCGCGATCGGCCTGGTTCGCGTGGACGACCCCGACGCGGTCGTTCACATGCGCGCCGACGGCGAAGCCGCCGCCTTCGCCCAGCGATTCGTCGAGCTGGGGCTGGATCCCGAGCAGGTGGTTCTCGTGGTTCGGGTGCTGGCCGAAGGTCTGTCGCGGGCCGCCGAAGTCATGCGCTACACGGCGCTCTCGGCGATCATGCGGCCGGGTAACAGCGAGCTCGAAATCGCCAAGGCGTCAAAGGCTTTGGTGGGACAGATCGCGCCCATGCTCGGCCCGATGATCGAGCACATGTTGTTCATGCAGCTGCGCCACATGATGGAAACCGAGGCGATCAACGCCGCGGAGCGGGCCGCCGGCGAGCCGCTGCCCGGGGCGCGCCAGATCACCGTTGCCTTCGCGGATCTGGTCGGCTTCACCCGGATCGGTGAGGCGGTGTCGCCCGAGGAACTGGGACATCTGGCCAACCGGCTGGCCATCCTCGCCCGGGACATGACGGTGCCGCCGGTGCGGTTCATCAAGACCATCGGTGACGCGGTCATGTTCGTCTGCCCTGATCCGCTGCCGCTGCTCGACGTCATCGTCAAGCTCGTCGAGGCCGTCGACACCGACAACGACTTCCCCCGGCTGCGGGCCGGGGTGGCCTCCGGCATGGCGGTCAGCCGGGCCGGCGACTGGTTCGGCAGCCCGGTCAACGTGGCGAGCCGCGTCACCAACGTGGCGCGCCCAGGCACGGTCCTGGTCGCGGATTCGGTCTGGGACGTCATCGGCGACAGCGGTGAGTTCTCCGGTTCATTCGCCGGCGCCCGGCGCCTCAAGGGCATCAAGAACGAGGTGAAGCTCTTCCGCGTGCGGCGCGGCGACGGCGACTGACGGGCCCGCGCTGCCCGGGCGAGAAAGGTGCCCGACGCATGGGCAGGCCCGGTGCGACTCTAGGGGGCGTTTGACGACGTCTTATGCGTGTCCTACGCGGCCGGATTCCTACCCCGTGTTCCAGCGCTTCGAATTGGTCGCTTCCCGGGCCTGCTTCGCTAACCAAAATACGCCGACCAACAGCGCGGATCAACGGTTTTCCGGGGCGGTCCGCGTCGTGGAGAACCGCTTGCGACGGCGTGGCGACACCCGCCCACACGTCCGCGCCGGTGGGTCGTTTCGCTGCCGGTGAAAGGCGGTTCCCTAACAGGTGTAACGGTGTAATTATGTAATCATGAAAGCCCATCACACACAAAGGCGGTACGGCCGCCCCGGCGGCTGGCAGCAAGCCCAGCAACCCGACGCCAGCGACGCCGCGGAGTGGTTCGCCGGACGTCTCCCGGAAAGCTGGTTCGACGGCGACCCCACGGTGGTCGTCGACCGCGAAGAGATCACCGTCATCGGCAAGCTCCCGGACCCGGACAGCGCGGAAGGCGAAGCGAGCGAGGCTCGCGCGGCCGGACGGGCGTCGCGGTTCCGCGAGGACACCCGCTCGGAGCGCATGCGCATCGCCGACGAAGCGCAGGATCGCTACGGCCGCAAGGTCTCCTGGGGTGTCGAGGTCGCTTCCACGGCCGGCGCCGAGCGAATCCTGTTCACCCACATCGCCGTACCGGTCATGACGCGGCTGAAGCAACCCGAACGCCAGGTGCTCGACACGCTGGTGGACGCCGGCGTCGCCCGGTCCCGCGCCGACGCTCTGGCCTGGTCGGTCAAGCTGGTCGGCGAGCACGCCGAAGAGTGGCTGGCCAAACTGCGCGGCGCCATGTCGGCCGTCGACGACCTACGCGCGCAGGGCCCCGATCTGCAGTCCTGACAAGGCCGTAGCGCCTCAGCCCTCGGGCTTCTCGCTGTCGATCTTGGCGACGATCTTGTCGGCGATCTGGGCGCCCTGATCGCTGATGTGGTACCCGCAGGCGTTGATGTCGACGACCACGTTGTTGGCCACGCTGAGCGCTCGCTGGCACTCCCAGCCGTCGGCGCCCTCCTGGGTGTCCATCAGCGTGATCTTCGGTGGACTGCCCTGAAGTTGGGCGAACGTCCACCGATAGGTCTTGCTCTTGTTGGTGACGGTCACCGTCTTGCCGGCGCAGCCTTTCCACTTGTCCGCGGAGGTCTGCACGAAACTCTTGGCCTTGTCGGCGGAGGGAAACAGCACCACGGCCTGGTTGACCCAGTGGTCGTAGTTGTCGCCCGCCTCTGAGGACACCAGGCCGCTGACCGCCGAGTAGCCGGTGCCCGCATAGACCGGGTCCTGCGTGGTGTACAGCGCCCCCTGGCAATCGGGCGCGGAGACCGTCACCGAGGAGCTGTCCGTCGAGGTGATGGGTTTGCCCGGCTGCATCGACGACGAGCCCATCACACCGTTGA
>NZ_LZLU01000020.1:0-17485 GCF_001673415.1 Mycobacterium sp. 1165196.3
CGACGGCTCGGCGACTGGGTCGTGAGCGCCACCGGCCGGCACGGAGACCGGCTCAGGCGGCTGCTCCGCCGGCACCGCGGTGGGTTCGTGCGGGCCGCCGGATGGCACAGACGCCGGATCGTGCGGACCCCCGGGAGCGGCCGGCGCAGCCGGTGCCGGCGGAGGAGCGGGCTCTGCGGCCGGTTCATGCAGCCCACCAGAACCACCCGGCGGAGGGGCCGCAGCCGGCGCAGGCGCGGGATCATGCAGACCACCCGAGCCACCTGGCGTCGCAGCGGGAACGGGCGCAGGGCCTTGCGGGCCGACGGGACCGCCCGCCGGTGCAGAAGGGGTGGGTGACGAATTCGGCTCGTGCGGAACGCCATTGGGACTACTCGAGGGTGGCGGCGAATCACCGGGCGGGCCCGCCTGACCCGGCGAGGTTGCCGCGGGTGTCGACCCCTGGGGTGCGCCGGGGGCGCCCTCGGCCGGGCGAGGTGCCGACTCGACCGGCGGCTCAATCGGCTTGCCGGGTGGCATTGCCACGGGAGTGCCACTTGCCGGAGGCTTGATATCCGGTAAATCCTTGGTTACGCCTCCTAGCTTTTGGGGCAGTTCGGCGCTCGCCTTGGTAATGCTGGTTAGCTCACCGCGGGCACCCACGATGCCGCCAAGCCCTTCGCCCGTTTTCCCGCCGACGCGCCCGGCGGCGCCAGCGGCCTCCGCCTCGCCCTCGGCGCCCCGTGCGGCCGCGCCTGCGCCGTCGGCCGCTGCGCCCGCCTCACCGAGACCGGGTGATATCAGCGTGCCAAGGTCGAACACGACTTCGCCAGCGCCCAATCCGGGCCGATCTCTGGTCCAATCCTCGGCATGCACAAGGCCTTTCAACTCCTGCAGCCTCGCATGCGCGAATTCCTCGGGATGAATGGGAGCGTTGAACAAACTCTCCTTCCACGCATTCTTCACCAGACCGGTCCAAGTGGCGGCTGCGCCTTGGGGGTCGACGGCGATCCAATGCGGGCTCAGGTCGGCAAGGCCTAACCCCATGTTGACCGCACCTTTGAGAACGCCCTCCTGGGCATTTATCCCGAACTCGAATGCGGTCGCCACCGGATTGCCGACGTCTTCCCCTAAGAACTTGACGAGCCCGCGGCGCGCGTACTTCTCACAAGTGACGACCTCGCGATCGGCCGCTTCCATAAGCAGCCTGATCCCCTGCACGCCGGCGCGGGCCTCCTGCCCGAGATGCTGCAGCACGTCGTTGATGTCCTTGGCGATTTTCTTGATCTCGTCCCATGCGTCGCCGTCGATAATGAGCATGATGTCGTGGCCGAGGTCGCCCAGGGACCCGAGCCGGTGCAACAGATCCCGAATCGCATGTTGGGAGCGGCCGACTTTGTCGGCGAACTTGTCGATGGCACTGGCCAGCTTGCCGCATTGCGCGCCGATAGTCGCTGCCGCAGAACCTATTTCGTTGAGAGCGTTATCGATCTTGTCGCCTTCAGGAAGGTGTTGGATATCCAGCAGTGTCTTAGCCGCGTTGAGAGTCGTCTGCAACCCGTTAGCCGCCGCGGCGAAGCTGCGCCAACGAGACGCGACCGCATGCATACCCGGCACGTCGCCGTCGGGCCACAACTCGAGGACGAGCGACTCCACGATCGCCCATAGCGCCGGTGGCGGCTCTCCGGGCCCCATCGTTCCCGGGGCTTTGGGAGCGGCAAGTTCCTCCGGCGGGGGCGGCGCCGCCAAAATGCTGCCACCGCCGCCTAGCGTCGAGGCCGCCTCCGCCTTCGAATAGTTCGACGCGCCTTGCTGGATAAGAGCACCGCATTTCCCGCACGCATTCACGACGGCAGCCACTGCCTTCAGCAGCGACTCGGCGGTGTCCTGATACGCCAGGCCGAACACCTCGCCGGCGCGATCCACCCCGGTGTGGGCCGAAAAACCCGCCGCCAACACCGTCAGGTTCGCCGCCAGACCACCGCCGGCGGCACCCACGGCACTACCCGCGGCGTACATCGCCTCCGGGTCGACAGCCAAGGGAGCCACGAGCGGAATTTTCGCTCAGGTCCGCCCGTCGCCGCTATTCACCCGATGATCGATTCGCCAAGCTAGCGACAATCACCTAGCGCCACAACTCACCGATCAACAGCCGCTGCGGCCGTCAACGTGATGCGGTGTCGCCCGGGTGAGACCGCGACCGTCGCCCCGGCCGGTTCGCCATCGAGTTGCACGTCGACCGCCGCAGGCAAGCCACCGAGCGTGATCGTGGCGGTGACATCGGTGGCCACCGTGATGGTCGACGTCGGCAACGCCGCCAGCCCGGCTCGCGCGACATCGACTCGTAAACCGGCAACTCCGGTGAGGCGCAACGTCAAATACGGCAGCGGGCCGACCGGCCGTCCCACTTGCCAGTCCAGCTCGCTGTACACCCCGGGCGTCGGCTCGAAGTGCGGGATGACGCCGCGATGGTGCCGGATGGTGTGCGTGGGGTCCGGCCGCGCGTACGAGCGCGCGTCGACCTCGGCGACGGCCCCGCGCCGCGCGGTCACCTCGGGATCGGCGGCCAGTTCCGACAACCACCACGCCTGGTGTGGCCCGATGCCCAGGTCGGCGCGCACCAGTTGCGGATACCAGGCGAACGTGATGTGTCCCGGATCCGCTTGGCGCAGAGCGGTTCCCATGTGGGAGATCGGGTCCTCGAACTTGTCCTGGAACACCCAGGCGATGTGATCCTCGAGCGGGAACACGCTGAAGCGGTGCCGGTAACCCAGCCGGTCCAGCTCCAGCACCTGCTCGGCGGCCGAGGCGAACGGCACCAGTTCGTCAAGCAGCCCATGAGCGATGACGTAGGGCAGCCATCGGGCGTTCACCAGCAGCTTCCAGGTGTCACCCTCACGGGCACAGGGCGTATGCGGATCGAGGTCGGCGGGAATGTCGACGTGCGGCAGCAGCCGCACCCCGCACGTCGGCGGCCCGGCCAGCACCACGGCTTGCGAGAACACTTGCGGATAGCTCAGTCCCAGCTTGTATGTCGCATACCCGCCCATCGAATAGCCGGAAATCACAGTGCGATTGGGGTCGGTGCCCAATTGTTCGGCGACTCGCGCCCAGACTTCCCAGACGTCGAGTTCGCCGGTGTCGAAGTACCAGGTGGACGGTCCCCGGGCCAGCGGCGTGACCACGACCGAGTCACGGCCCTCGCACACCTGGTGCAGCAGGTGCGGGTCGATCGCGGCGAACTGGCTCTGCCCGAGCGAAAGCGAGTGCAGCAACAGGGTCAACGGCAGCGTCCGACCCGGCGCGTAGCTCGAGGGCAGGCAGATCGAATACGGCTGCACCCGGCCGAGGAACTGCGGCTTGGTGCTCAGGATGTCGTTGGCGGCCCAACCCTGTTCCAGGCCCTGGCCGAGTTCGACCGACGACACGTACCACCGGGTGGACGGGCCGGTGATCACCGGCTCGGGAACGGTGTTGCGGGCCGCCAGCTGGGCCCAGGGCACCGTCAGCGCGAACTCGGAGACGTCGCCGTGTGTCAGGGCGGCGGCCTGGGCGGCATCCGACCAGAAGTTCAGGTGCACCGGCTCCTGCTCGTGGGTGCGAAATGCCACGTTGTACACGTTGGGTTGCCCGGGCAGCGCGCCATGCAGGGCGGACACGTCGGCGAAGCCGTCCCCCGCCGCGTTGGCCAGCCCCGCCACCAGGCGGACCGTCCAGCTGCCCGTGGGTTCGGCCAGTGACCGCGGGACCTGGGCGACGAACGACCGCGACTGCATGTCGACGCTGTGCTCGACCGGCGTCCTGGCCTGCGTGGTCAGGTCGATCAGCGCGGCGCCGGCGCCCGAGACCAGCAGGGCCATGTCGATGCCCTTCGAACGCACCCCGGCTGCGGCGGGCCAGTGTTCGTCCGCCGTTCGGGCGGGGTCGGTGTCGAAGGTGAACAGCGCGATGGGCACCGACGCGTCCAGCACGGTGTTCCAGTCGATCCGCCACCAGGTGTGGGTCTCGGTGAGCCCGATGGCGACGCGGAAGATGTCGGCGCCGTTGCCGGCCGCGGGGCCGTCGGGATAGATGTAGGTTCCGCGCGGCGGCGCCTGGATCTTCAGGTCGCCGATCGGGACACCCGTCGCGCCGTGGTCGTCGTAGAGGAAGTCGGTCCAGAACAGGGCGCCACCGGCTAGCCGCCCGGCGCCGCACGTGCGCGGGAACTCCTCGCCGAACGGCCAACCCGCGGGCGACGGAAGTGCGGGCTCGGGGCGCCGCGCCGCCGGCGGCACGCCCTCGGGCATCCCGTCGACCACGACCAGCTCGGCCGGCGGCGCGGGAGCCGGCGCGGGTGCCTTGGGGTGCAAGACCGCGTCGGCGACGTGGCGTGCGATGCGAATCGGAAGCAGCGGGAGATCCAGAATTGACATCACGCCCCAACCTACGCGGACCCGGTGACGCGTCGGTCAGGCCACCGGAACCACGATCAGTTCGTGCGGCCGGTTGTTGACGGCCAGGGCTCCCTCGGGGGTGACGACGACGATGTCCTCGATCCGAGCGCCCCAACGGCCCGGAAAATAGATGCCCGGCTCGATCGAGAAGGCCATGCCCTCGGCCAGGGGCAGATCGTTTCCGGCGACGATGTAGGGCTCTTCGTGCACCGACAGCCCGATGCCGTGCCCGGTGCGGTGCACGAAGTACTCGGCCAGCCCTTCGGCGGCCAGCACGTCACGGGCGGCGGCGTCGACCTGCTCGGCCGTCACCCCCGGACGCACCGCGTCATACGCGGCGCGCTGGGCGCGTTGCAGCACCGAATACTGTTGCGCGACTTCGGGATCGGGCTCACCGATGCTGTAGGTGCGGGTGGAGTCGGAGTTGTAGCCCGGTTCGTACGCGCCACCGATGTCGACGACGACGATGTCACCGACCTGCAGTTCGCGATCCGAATACCCGTGGTGCGGGTCGGCGCCGTGCGGCCCGGACCCGACGATGATGAACGCGACCTCCGAATGCCCTTCGGCCACAATGGCTTCCGCGATGTCGGCGGCCACGTCGGCTTCGGTGCGACCCGGGACCAGGAACTCCGGTACCCGGGCGTGCACCCGATCGATGGCCGCGCCGGCCTTGCGCAGCGCGTCGACCTCGCATTCCTCCTTGACCATCCGCAGCGTGCGCAACACGTCGGTGGCCAACACCGGCAGCACCCCGAGCGCTTCGGCCAGCGGCAGCAGGTGCAACGCCGGCATGGCATCGGTGACGGCGGTCGCGGCGGGGACACCGCCCAACGCGGAGCCCACCAGATCGTAGGGATTGTCGCCGTCGACCCAATCCCGCACCGCCAGGCCGAGTTCGGCGATGGCCGATTCCTTCAGCGAGGCCAGCTCGAGACGCGGCACCACCACCGTCGGCTCGCCCGAGGCGGGCAACACCAGCGCGGTGAACCGCTCCAGGGTCTGTGCGCGCGACCCGACGAGGTAGCGCAGGTCATAGCCCGGTGTGATCACCAGCCCGGCCAGGCCCGCATTGGCGGCCGCCACCGCGGCGGCCGCCAGCCGGCGTTCATACACTGCTGCGTCGAAGCGGTGAGACTCCATGGCAGTCAGGCTAACCCCCGCCTGCCGACCGTCGACTCGGTGCGCGGATTGGCGTGAGACGATAACCCGCATGCGACCACTCGTGCTGCTCGACGGCGCCAGCATGTGGTTCCGCTCGTACTTCGGGGTGCCGTCCTCGATCACCGCGCCCGACGGCCGGCCCGTCAACGCCGTTCGGGGGTTCATCGACTCCATGGCCGTAGTGATCACCCAGCAGCGGCCCAGCCGGCTGGCCGTCTGCCTCGACCTCGATTGGCGTCCCCAGTTCCGGGTGGACCTCGTCCCGTCCTACAAGGCCCACCGCGTGGCCGTGGAGGATCCGCAGGACGAGCCGGACGTCGAGGAGGTCCCCGACGACCTGACGCCCCAGATCGACATGATCGCCGAACTCCTTGACGCATACGGGATTCCGACGGCCGGCGCCGAGGGCTACGAGGCCGACGACGTGCTGGGCACTCTGGCGGCCCGGGAACGTAAGGACCCGGTGGTGGTGGTCAGCGGCGACCGCGACCTGCTGCAGGTGGTGTCGGACGATCCCGTCCCGGTCCGGGTGCTCTACCTCGGCCGCGGGCTGAGCAAGGCCACGTTGTTCGGGCCCGCCGAGGTGGCCGAACACTACGGCGTCCCGGTGGATCGCGCCGGCCCCGCCTATGCCGAACTCGCGTTGCTGCGCGGCGATCCGTCCGACGGCCTGCCCGGGGTGCCGGGCGTCGGCGAGAAGACCGCGGCGACGCTGCTGGCCCAGCACGGCTCGCTGCAGCGGATCCTGACCGCCGCCCAGGACCCGAAGTCCAAGATGGCCAAGGGCATCCGCACCAAATTGCTCGGGGCGCTGGATTACATCGAGGCGGCCGGCAAGGTGGTGCGGGTGGCGACCGACGCGCCCGTCACCTTCTCGACGTCCACCGACGAAATACCGTTGGTCGCCGCCCATCCGCGACGCACCGCCGAACTGGCGACCGAGCTGGGCGTCGGCTCGTCGGTCGCCCGCCTGCAAAAGGCGCTGGACGGGCTGCCGAACTGATCGGCCCGGCGGCTACTGCGGCCGGCCGACCTCGTAGGTGCCCTTGTTGTCCTGGAAGGTCACCGTGACGTGCTTGGGCGCGCCGTCGATGCTGACGTCGCAGTCGAACGTGGCGCCCTTCTTGACGGTGGGGTTCTGGCCGTGGTTGCACTTGACGTTCTGGACGTTCTTCGCGCCGTAGCCGTTGGTTTCGTCGCTGAGCACCTGCTGGACCCCGGCCTGCGCCTTGTTGACGTCCAGCTTGGTGGTGACGAAGAACCCGGGCTGCCAGAAACCGAGCACCAGCACCACCGCGATGAGCAGAAACGCGATCGCGCCGCCGACACCGGCGATGAGGCCGACGGGCCGCTTCTTGCCGGGCTGCTCATATCCGGGGTACTGCTGCGGGTACTGGCCCGGCTGGCCGTACTGGCCGGGTTGGGGATACTGACCCGGCTGGCCATACTGCCCCGGCTGCGGATACTGGCCGGGCTGACCGTACTGGCCCGGCTGGGCGTACTGCCCGGGCTGGGCGTACTGGCCGGGCTGACCGTACTGCCCCGGTTGCGCATAGCCCGGCTGCTGCTGGGGATACTGCTGCGGATAGGCCTGTTCCGCCGGCTGCTGATACTGCGGGTAGTCGGCGGGCGGGGTGTAGGCCGGGGCCTGCCACGACGTCTCCTGGTTCGACTGCTCCTGCCAGGTGGGTGCCACCTGAGTCGGCTCTGACGAGTGATCGCTACCTTGACCGGGCGGCTGCCACTGCTGGTCCGATCCCTGCGGTCCGCTCATCTTTCTCCCTCAGCCCTTGTGTCTTGGCATGCACTATCGCCGCTTAACGGTAGCTCCGGCCTAGCCTACCCGGCGTCAACTGCGACGACGCCGCGCCGAATGTCGTTGATAGCCCGCTTGGCGGTGGCCCGTAGCTCGGGGTCCGGGGCGGCGTTGCGGACCTGGTCCAGCAGGTCGAGCGCCTGGCGGCACCAGCGCACGAAATCCCCCGCCAGCAGCGGCGAGCCCGTGCCGGCCGGATCGGCGGCCGCCAGCGCCGCCGCCAGGTCGCCGGTGCGGGCCCAGCGGTAGATGACGTTGACGAAGCCGTCGTCGGGCTCGCGACTCGGGGCGATCCGGTGCGTTTGCTCATCGGCGCGCAGCGCCATCGACAGCCTCGAGGTCTGCTGCAGCGCTTGGCGCACTTGCTGGGTGGGCGCGTCGGCCGCAAAACCCGCCCCCGGCCCCTCGCCGCCCCGGGTTTCGTACAGGACTGACGAGACCACCGCCGCGAGTTCGGCGGGCTTGAGCCCCGCCCACGCGCCGGTGCGCAGGCATTCGGCCACCAGCAGGTCGCTTTCGCTGTAGATGCGCGCCAGCAGCCGGCCGTCGTCGGTGACGCGCGGATCGCCGTCGCGCCTCTCGATGAAGCCGCGCTCGGTGAGCAACCCGACGATCCGGTCGAAGGTCCGGGCCAGCGAATTGGTGGCCGCCGCAACCTTTTTCTCCAACTGCGCGTTGTCGCGCTCGATCCGCAGATAGCGCTCGGCCTGCCTGACCTGTTCCTCCACACCGGCCGTGTTGTGCGACGGGTGCCGGCGCAGCGCGTCGCGCAGCGACGCCAACTCGGGATCATGAAATTCACCATCGGAATCCCCCCGGCCGCCGCGGCGCCGGGCCGGGATGGTCAGCCCGGCGGCGGCCGATCGCAGCGCCGACGCCAGGTCACGCCGGACCCGGGGCTGCCGGTGTTCGACCCGCTTGGGCAGCGACATCGAACCGACCGGCGCCGACACACCCGAATAGTCGGCCGAGGAAATCCTTCCGGCCCAACGGTTTTCGGTGAGCACCAGCGGTCGCGGGTCGGTGCTGTCGCGGGCCGATTCCAGCACCACGGCCAGGCCGCCGCGCCGGCCATGGGTGATGTTGATGATGTCGCCGCGGCGCAGCGCGGCCAATGCATCGCTGGCGGCCTGCCGCCGTTGCAGCCGGGACGCCCGGGACTGCGCGCGCTCCATCTCGCCGATGCGGGCACGCATCCGGGCGTATTCGAGGATCGGCGCCTTGGGTCCGCCGATCTGGGCGGCGATCTCGTCGAGCATCGCGGTGCCGCGCTCGATGCCGCGGACCAGCCCGACGACCGAGCGGTCGGCCTGATACTGCGCAAACGACTGCTCCAGCAACCGGTGTGCCTGCTCGGGGCCCATCTGTTGGACGAGGTTGATGGTCATGTTGTACGACGGGGCGAACGAGCTGCGCAGCGGGAAGGTGCGGGTGGAGGCCAGCCCGGCCACCGCGGAGGGCTCGGTGGTCTCCTCGGTGGGATTCCACAGCACCACCGCGTGGCCCTCGACGTCGATGCCGCGCCGCCCGGCGCGGCCGGTGAGCTGGGTGTACTCCCCCGGCGTCAGCGCCACGTGCTGCTCGCCGTTGAACTTCACCAGCCGTTCGAGTACCACCGTGCGGGCGGGCATGTTGATCCCGAGCGCCAGGGTCTCGGTGGCGAACACCGCCCTGACCAGTCCGGCGGTGAACAGTTCTTCGACCGTGTGGCGGAAGACCGGCAGCATGCCGGCGTGGTGTGCCGCCAGGCCGCGCAGCAGCCCCTCGCGCCACTCGTAGTAGCCGAGCACGCCCAGATCGGCGTCGGCGAGGTCGCCGCAGCGGTGCTCGATCACCTCGGCGATCTGCGCGCGTTCCTCCTGGGTGGTCAGCTGCAGGGGCGAGCGCAGGCACTGCTGGACGGCGGCGTCACAGCCGGCCCGGGAGAACACGAACGTGATCGCCGGCAGCAGCCCCTCGGAGTCCAGGGTGGCGATCACGTCCGGCCGTGTCGGCGTCCGGTAGAAGCGCGGCCGCGACGGCCGGCCCGAGCCCCGGCGACGCGGCTGCCAGTCGGTCATGCGGTCCGCCTCGCGGCGGTGCGAGATGTGGCGCAGCAGTTCGGGATTGACGCGAGGTTGACGGTCCGCGGCCGGTTTCTCGTTGTCGTAGTCGAACAGGTCCAGCAGGCGCTTGCCCACCAACACGTGCTGCCACAGCGGCACCGGCCGATGCTCGTCGACCACGACCGTCGTATCGCCGCGCACGGTCTGGATCCAGCCGCCGAATTCCTCGGCGTTGCTCACCGTCGCCGAGAGGCTGACCACCCGCACCTCGTCGGGCAGGTGCAGGATCACCTCCTCCCACACCGGGCCCCGCATCCGGTCGGCCAGGAAGTGCACCTCGTCCATCACCACATACGAAAGCCCATGCAGCGCAGGCGAATCGGCGTAGAGCATGTTGCGCAGCACTTCGGTGGTCATGACGACCACGGGCGCGTCGGCGTTCACCGACATGTCCCCGGTGAGCAGGCCGATGCGGTCGCGGCCGTAGCGCGCCGTGAGGTCGGTGTGCTTCTGGTTGCTCAGCGCTTTCAGCGGCGTGGTGTAGAAGCACTTACCGCCGGATGCCAGCGCCAGGTGCACGGCGAATTCGCCGACCACCGTCTTGCCGGCGCCGGTCGGCGCGCAGACCAGCACGCCGTGGCCTCGTTCGAGCGCCGCGCACGCCCGATGCTGAAAGCCATCCAGCGCGAAGGGCAGATCGGCGGTGAATCGGGTGAGCTCCACCAGCTCCGCCAGGTCGGAGGGCGGCGACGGATCAGGTGACATCGTCGTGTTGCCCGGCGGACAGCGACGGCTCGGGTATCGCGCTGGGCGGTTCGATCACCGATGCTTCGTCGTCGGGAACCACGGCCTGCGCTTCACGCTTGGCCTTGCGCCTGTCGTGCAGCCGAGCGATCTGAATGGCGAACTCCAGGAGGACCGAGAGCGCCAACCCGAGGGCGGTCATCGAGAACGGGTCGGATCCGGGCGTGAAGACCGCGGCGAACGCGAACATCGCGAAGATCAGGCCGCGCCGCCACGCCTTGAGCCGCTCATAGGTCAGCATCCCGATGGTGTTGAGCATGACGATGAGCAGCGGGAATTCGAAGCTGACGCCGAAGACCACCAGCAGGTTGATCAAGAAGCCGAAATATCTGTCGCCGGACAGCGCGGTCACCTGGACGTCGCTGCCGACGGTCAGCAGGAAGCCCAGCGCCTTGGCCAGTACGAAGTAGGCCAGCACCGCGCCGACGACGAACAGCACCACGGCGGGGATAACGAACGCGATCGCGAAGCGACGCTCCTTCTGATAGAGCCCGGGCGTGATGAACGCCCAGAGCTGGTAGAACCACACCGGGCAGGCCAGCACCACTCCCGCCGTGAGGCCGACCTTGAGCCGCAGCATGAACTGGTCGAACGGCGCGGTCGCCAGCAGCCGGCACTGGCCGCCTGCGCTGATCTCGGCGCGCGCCGATTGCGGCAGCGAACAGTAGGGATGGCGCAGCCACTCGCCGAGGCTTTCCAGACCGAAGATCGAATGCGAGTACCAGACGAAGCCGAAAATCGTGGTCAGCAGGATCGCGGCCAGGGAGATCAGCAGCCGGGTGCGCAGCTCCGTCAGGTGATCGACCAGCGACATGGTCGCATCCGGGTTGGTTCGGCTGCGACGGTTACGAGGGTTGAGGCGCCTCAGCAGGCCGGTAGTGCGCGCTGAAGAAACCTTGAAGACTTTCACGATGCTCGGTCAGTGGCGCTCGGGCAGCGCGCGACGATGGTGACGGCTAGGCCGGACGTGCTTCGCTGTGCCCCTGCTCGCTGGGCGCCGGCGCGTCGACCCGCTGCGACTGCACCGGCTGGGGGGCGGCCGGCGGGGTCGACGGGGTTTCCAGGGACGGCGCTTCCGCCTTGTTCTCGGTCTGCATCTCGCGCAATTCGGACTTGAAGATCCGCATCGACTTACCCAACGAACGCGCAGCGTCGGGGAGCTTCTTGGCACCGAACAGCAAGATCACCACGACCGCGAGGATCGCCCAGTGCCACGGACTAAGACTGCCCACTTTGATTACCTCCAGACGTTCACCCGATGCTACCGCAGCGGGGCCAGGTGGCGGCGGGCCCGCGCCGCGCCGCGGTGGACCATCTCGCCTGGACTTTTGTCAGTTCATGGCGTCGTAGGCAGTCAGGGCGGCCGCCGCCGTATCGCGCACCCGCCGCGCCAGCGACGCGGGTGCCAGCACCTGGACGTCGGGGCCGAAGCCCAGCACCAGCCGCGTCATCCAATCCTCGGAGGCATAGGTCATCACCGCCTCGCAGGATCCGTCCGGCAGCTCGCGCAGGTCGCGCATCGGGTAGTACTCGAACATCCAGGACGCCGCGGGGGCCACGCGCAGGCTGGCCGACGGCAGCGCCGGGTCGCCGTCGAACAGCGAGGTGTCCGGCGGCGCGTGCAGGGCGGGCTCGGGCGGCGCGGCCGGCTCATCGAGCTCGCTGGCGTCGACGATCCGGTCGAAGCGGAACAGCCGAACGCCCTCGGCCTCGCGCGACCAGGCCTCCAGGTAGCTGTGGCCGCCGATCAGCAGCACCCGGATGGGGTCGACGACCCGGCTGGTCAGGGTGTCGTGGGAGGCGGAGTAGTAGTCGATGGCCAGCGCGTGCTTGGACTGCACGGCCGCACGCACCGCGGCGGCGGCCCGGTTCTCCACCGGCGCGGGCTCGTCGACGGCCGTTGCCGCGGCCGAAGCGTCCTGCGCCCGGGCCCCGGCGGCGCCCTCGATCTTGGCGATCGCGCTGCGCGCGGCCTCGGGGTCGACGACGCCGGGAATGTCGGCCAGCGCCCGCAAGGCGACCAGCAGCCCGGTGGCCTCCGGCGAGGTGAGCTTGAGCGGGCGGTCGATTCCCGCGGAGAAGGTCACCTCGATGGTGTCCCCGGAGAACTCGAAATCGATCAGGTCCCCCGGAAAGTAGCCCGGCAGCCCGCACATCCACAGCTGGTTCAGGTCGTCTTCGAGCTGCTTGGCCGACACCCCGAGATCGGCGGCCGCCTTGGCTCGGGTGACCCGGGGATTGGCCTGGAAATACGGAACCATGTTCAACAGCCGGATCAGCCGGGTGGAGATCGGAGTCATTGGCGCCACTCTCCCCCGCAAGCGGGAGGTGCCCCCGCCTCATCGCCGCGCTCTGCATCGTCGCTGGCGCGTGTCACGCGGACACTCCCCCGCGGCCGGGCGGTTGCCCCGCCCCGACGGCGTCCCCGCCCGCATGCGCGCGCAGCCGGCCCAGCACGTCGTCGCGCAGGGACTGCGGTTCGAGCACCAGGGCGTCGGGCCCGTAGCCGGCGATGTCCCGTGCCAGCTGGTCGGCGAAGGAGATGTCGAGTTCGATCACCTCGCCGTCGCGACCGCCGAACTGGCGGGCATCGACGGGCCTGCCCGCGCGCCGCAGCGCGGTGGCCCGCCCGTCGGCCACCCACACTCGCGCCCGCCCGACGGTCGGCCCCGCCGACACTTCGGTGACGGTCTGGGCCACGATCTTGCGCAGGTCAACGTCTTTCGGCACGGTGACGGCGCCCGGCGGCCCGATCGGCGTGACGTCCGTACCGATCCGGGAAAGCCGGAAGGTCCGGGTGGCGTCGCGGTCGCGGTCGTGGCCCACCAGATACCAGCGGCCCTTCTCGGTGACCACGCCCCAGGGCTCGACGGTGCGGGTGGCGTATGGCTCGGCCCTCGAGGGTCGGTGCTGAAACTGCACCGCCTGCCGGGAGTCGATGGCGGACAACAGGATTCCCAGGACGTCTTCCGACCCGCGCAGGCCGGGCACGCCGGCCGGCGACGCGATGGCGACGGGCGCGTCGGGATCGACGTCGACGCCGGCCGCGCGCAGCTTGAGCAGCGCGCCCTGCGTCGCGGTGATCAGCTCGGGCGACTCCCACAGCTGCGTCGCAACGGCGACCGCGGCCGCCTCGTCGGGGGTCAGGTCGACCGGTGCGAGCGCGTAGGCGTCGCGGTTGATCCGGTAACCCTCGGTGGGGTCCCAGGCCGAGGCCCGGCCGACCTCGAGCGGGATGCCCAGGTCGCGTAGCTCGTTCTTGTCGCGCTCGAACATGCGGGAGAACGCCTCGGCGCTGGGGCTGTCCGAATAGCCCGCCACGCTCGACCTGATCTTCTCCGCCGAGATGTAACCGCGGGTGGACAGCAGGGCGATGACCAGATTCACCAGCCGTTCGACTTTTGACGTCGCCATTGGCTCCAGGTTATTCGATGGTCCTCGTCTGGCGCTTCCGCCAGCCATCCGCGTCGCGCCGGCGCGTCGGAGCGGCTACATGCTTGCGATCAGGCGCTTGACCCGCTCGTCGACCGCACGGAACGGGTCCTTGCACAGCACGGTGCGCTGCGCCTGGTCGTTGAGCTTGAGGTGCACCCAGTCGACGGTGAAGTCGCGGCCGGCGGCCTGGGCGGCGCTGATGAACTCGCCGCGCAGCCGCGCCCGGGTGGTCTGCGGCGGGTTGTCGACCGCCTCGGCGATGTCCTCATCGGTGGTGACGCGGGCGGCCAGCCCCTTGCGCTGCAACAGGTCGAAGACGCCGCGTCCGCGCTTGATGTCGTGGTAGGCCAAGTCCAGCTGGGCGATCTTGGGGTCGGACAGCTCCATGTTGTAGCGGTCCTGGTAGCGCTGGAAGAGCTTGCGCTTGATCACCCAGTCGATCTCGGTGTCCACCTTGGCGAAGTCCTGGCTTTCGACCGCGTCGAGCTGGCGGCCCCACAGGTCGACGATCTGCTCGATCTGCGCGTTGGGTTCGCGGGTCTGCAGGTGCTCGACGGCGCGGGTGTAGTACTCCCGCTGGATGTCCAGCGCGCTGGCCTGCCGCCCGCCCGCCAACCGCACGGGCCGGCGACCGGTGATGTCGTGGCTGACCTCGCGGATGGCGCGGATGGGATTGTCCAGCGAGAAGTCCCGGAACGGGACGCCGGCTTCGATCATCTCGAGCACCAGAGCGGCCGTGCCCACCTTGAGCATGGTGGTGGTCTCGCACATGTTGGAGTCGCCGACGATCACGTGCAGCCGCCGGTATTTCTCGGCGTCGGCGTGGGGCTCGTCGCGGGTGTTGATGATCGGCCGGCTGCGGGTGGTGGCCGAGGAAACGCCTTCCCAAATGTGCTCGGCGCGTTGGGAGAGACAGAACGTCGCGGCCTTGGGGGTCTGTAAGACCTTTCCGGCGCCGCAGATCAGCTGGCGGGTGACCAGGAACGGCAACAGCACATCGGAGATCCGGGAGAACTCACCGGCCCGCACGATCAGGTAGTTCTCGTGGCACCCGTAGGAGTTGCCCGCCGAGTCGGTGTTGTTCTTGAAAAGGTAGATGTCGCCGCCGATGCCCTCGTCGGCCAGTCGCTGCTCGGCGTCGACGAGCAGGTCTTCCAGCACCCATTCGCCCGCGCGGTCGTGGGTGACCAGCTGCACCAGGCTGTCGCACTCGGCGGTGGCGTACTCCGGGTGGCTGCCGACGTCGAGGTACAGGCGGGCGCCGTTACGCAGGAAAACATTGGAGCTGCGGCCCCAGGACACGACACGGCGGAACAAGTAGCGGGCCACCTCGTCCGGGCTGAGCCGCCGGTGCCCATGGAATGTGCAGGTGACCCCGAACTCGGTCTCGATGCCCATGATTCGTCGCTGCACGTAATCGAGCGTACTGGTTGTCCGACCGGGACGGTGAGCAAGCCGCGCGTATCAATCCGACGAAGTTTTCCGGAGGCCACGCGGACGCCTTCGGGAGGCCGCACCGGGCGACCGTCCGCCCGCCGGACCTTGCTACTCCTCGCGGCTCACCCGCACCTTGGGCACCAACAGCCCCATCGGCACCGGCGGCGGGCCGCGCCGAGCGATGCCTAGTCGGCGGATTCCCCGTTCGATTCCTCGCCGTCGCCTGCCGGGCCGTCGGAATCCAACTCGCGCAGCAAATTTTCCAGGCTGGCGCGGTTGATCCGCCGGAACGCCCGTCGCGGCCGGTTGACATCCAGGATGGCGACTTCCAGGCTGCCGACGTCCAGGGCTGCCTGGTCGCCATTCGACGCTTCGCTGCCGGCCCGCAGGGCCTTGACGGCGATGCGGGTGGCCTCACGCAGGTCGGCGTTCTCGGCGTAAGAGTCCTTGAGCGCCGTGGTGATCGGTTCGGTGGTGCCACCCATCACCACGAAATGCGGCTCGTCGGCGATCGACCCGTCGTAGGTAATCCGGTACAGCTCAGGCGGTCTGCTCTCGCCGTAGTGCGCGACCTCGGCCACGCACAGCTCCACCTCGTAGGGCTTGGCCTGCTCGGTGAAGATGGTGCCCAGCGTCTGCGCGTAGACGTTGGCCAGCTGCCGGCCCGTGACGTCACGACGGTCGTAGGCGTACCCGCGGGTGTCGGCGAACTGGATTCCGCCGCGGCGCAAGTTGTCGAATTCGTTGAACTTGCCGGCGGCCGCGAAGCCGACGCGGTCGTAGAGCTCGCTGATCTTCTGCAGTGACCGCGACGGGTTCTCCGCGACGAAGAGCACACCACCGGCGTAGGCCAGCGCGACCACGCTCTTGCCCCGGGCGATGCCCTTGCGCGCGAGCTCGCTGCGCTCGCGCATCGCCTGCTCGGGCGAGATGAAATACGGGAAGCTCACTTCTCACCACCATCGGGGCCGAAAGTGTCGGCGCGCGAACGGCTTTGGATCACTTCGCGGGCCAATTCGGCAATGCGGCTCTCCGGCACGTCGAGCGCCCCCTCGGCGCCGATGGTGACCGCGGTCGGGTAGATGCCGCGCACCAGATCCGGTCCGCCGGTGGCGGAATCGTCATCGGCGGCGTCGTAGAGCGCCTCGATGGCGACGCGCACCGCGGAGTCGGCGTCGGTGACCTGCGAGTACAACTTCTTCATCGACGACTTGGCGAAAATCGATCCCGACCCCACCGACTGGTAGCCCTCCTCTTCCAGGTTCCAGCCGCCGGCGGCGTCGAAAGACACGATGCGCCCGGCGCCTTCGGGATCCGGCGCATCGATGTCGTAGCCCACCAGTAGCGGCAAGGCGATCAGACCCTGCATCGCGGCGGCCAGGTTGCCCCGCACCATGATGGCCAACCGGTTCACCTTGCCGGCGAACGTGAGCGGCACGCCCTCGAGCTTCTCGTAATGCTCGAGTTCCACCGCATACAGGCGGGCGAATTCCACCGCGATCGCGGCGGTGCCGGCGATGCCGGTGGCCGTGTAATCGTCGGTGATGTACACCTTCTTGACGTCGCGCCCGGCGATCATGTTGCCCTGCGTCGAACGCCGATCGCCGGCGAGCACCACGCCGCCGGGATATTTCAGCGCGACGATGGTGGTGCCGTGGGGCAGCTGCCCCGCGGCGCCATCGGACTGCGTGCCCGACAGGCTCGCCGGCAGCAACTCCGGCGCCTGCCGACGCAACAGATCAGCAAACGACGAGAGGTCTATAGCGGGGCTTCTTGGCGGTGCGTAACCCGGAAGCGCGGAATTGGTGGACAGGCGATCAGAGAAAGGCCAGGTCACTGTCCGCCCTTTTGGACATACGCGCGAACGAAGTCCTCGGCGTTCTCCTCGAGGACGTCGTCGATCTCATCCAGCAGATCGTCGGTGTCCTCGGCTAGCTTCTCCCGGCGTTCTTGGCCCGCGGCGGTGCTGCCGGCGACATCGTCTTCGTCGTCGCCACCACCGCCACGCTTGGTCTGCTCCTGAGCCATCGCCGCCTCCTGCGTTGTCTGGGCCCGTTGAATGGCTTGTTCACCGATCAAGCCACACTGCCCGTTGGTCTTTCCTAGCCTACCGGTCGACCCCGACGTTCCCTGGGTTAACCGGCACCTAGCTGGTGAGTTGTTCGACCAGTTGGGCGGCGCTGTCCACCGAGTCCAGCAGCGCCCCGACGTGGGCTTTGCTGCCGCGCAGCGGCTCTAACGTCGGGATCCGGACCAGCGAATCACCACCCAGATCGAAAATCACCGAGTCCCAGCTGGCCGCGGCGATGTCGGCGCCGAATCGGCGCAGGCACTCACCGCGGAAATAGGCGCGGGTGTCCGTCGGCGGC
>NZ_LZLU01000021.1:0-14388 GCF_001673415.1 Mycobacterium sp. 1165196.3
GGGGGCGTGGTGCCCGAGGAGATGATCGCCACCATGGCGCCGGGCGGGATCGTGTTCGCGCTGTCCAACCCCGACCCCGAGATCCACCCGCAGATCGCGGCCAAGTACGCCTCGGTGGTGGCCACCGGCCGCAGCGATTTCCCGAATCAGATCAACAACGTGCTGGCCTTCCCCGGGGTGTTCCGCGGTGCGCTGGAGGCCGGTGCCCGGCGGATCACCGAAAAGATGATGGTCGCCGCGGCCGAGGCGATCTTCTCCGTCGTCAGCGACGACCTGGCGCTCGACCGCATCGTTCCCAGCCCGCTGGACACGCGGGTCGGGGTTGGACAGCGCGAACACGATCCCGCCCGGCGCCATGGTGGCGATCATCTCCTCGGGCACCACGCCCCCGGACAATCCGAGGAACACGTCGGCGCCCCGGACGGCTTCGGCCAGGCTGCCGGTCAGGCCGGCGGGGTTGGTGCGCTGCGCCAGCGCCACCTTGACGTCGTTCATGTCGTCGCGACCGGTGTGCAGGATGCCGCGCGAGTCGAGCACGGTGATGTCCGAAACACCCATCACCATCAGGAGATTGGTGCACGCGACGCCGGCCGCACCGGCCCCGGAGACCGCCACCTTCAGCGAGGTCATGTCGCGGCCGAGCAGCTTGCTGGCGCCCATCAGCGCGGCCAGCACCACGATCGCGGTGCCGTGCTGGTCGTCGTGCATCACCGGGCAGTCCAGCGCCTCGATGAGGCGACGCTCAATGTCGAAGCAGCGCGGCGCGGAGATGTCCTCGAGGTTGACGGCGCCGAAGGTCGGGCGCAGCCGCACCAGGGTTTCCACGATCTCGTCGGGATCCTTGGTGTCCAGCACGATCGGGATGGCGTTCAGCCCGCCGTACGCCTGGAACAGGGCGCACTTGCCTTCCATCACCGGCAGCGACGCCGCGGGGCCGATGTCACCGAGGCCCAGCACCGCGCTGCCGTCGCTGACCACGGCCACCAGCCGGTTCGCCCACGTGTAGCGGGCCGCCTGAGTGTGGTCGGCGGCGATCGCGCGGCTGACCTGCGCCACACCGGGCGTGTAGGCGATCGAGAGGGCGCGCTGGGTGTCCAGGGGCGACGTCAGGCCTACCGAAAGCTTGCCGCCGACGTGTGCCTCGAAGATCTCCGCATCGGTGATCACGCCCTGCTCGGCATGCGTCTGTATCGATTCAAGCAATTCGGACACGCGCTTCAGGGTACTGACTACCCATTAGTAGGCCTAATTGGTGATGTGGGTCGCAACGTCGGCCCGCCGCGGCCGCGATCGCGGCTAAATCAGCTTGAGCTCGGTGACGGCGCTGCGCTCGTCGACCAGCTCGGCGGTGGTCTTGTCGATGCGGCCGCGGGAGAACTCGTCGATCTCCAGCCCCTGCACAATCGACCAGTTGCCGTCCTTGGTGGTCACCGGGAACGACGACACGATCCCCTCGGGCACGCCGTAGGAGCCGTCGGAGTAGACCGCCATCGAGACCCAGTCCCCTTCCGGGCTGCCCAGCAGCCAGGACCGGGCGGCGTCCACGGTCGCCGAAGCCGCCGAGGCCGCCGAGGAGGCGCCGCGCGCGTCGATGATCGCCGCGCCGCGCTTGGCGACGGTCGGGATGAAGTCGTTCTCGATCCAGTTCTGGTCGTTGACCACCTCGGCCGCGTTCTTGCCACCGACCTCGGCGTGGAAGATGTCGGGATACTGGGTGGCCGAGTGGTTGCCCCAGATGGTCACCTTCTTGATGTCGGTGACCGCGGCGCCGGTCTTCTTGGCCAGCTGCGAGATCGCCCGGTTGTGGTCCAGGCGGGTCAGCGCGGAGAACCGCTCCTTGGGGATGTCGGGGGCGTTGCTCAGCGCGATCAGCGCGTTGGTGTTGGCCGGGTTGCCGGTGACGCCGATGCGGACGTCGTCGGCGGCGACGGAGTTGAGCGCCTTGCCCTGCGCGGTGAAGATCGCGCCGTTGGCCTCCAGCAGGTCGCTGCGCTCCATGCCCGGGCCGCGCGGCCGGGCGCCGACCAGCAGCGCCAGGTTGACGCCGTCGAAGATCTTGTTGGCGTCGGCGCCGATCTCCACGCCGGACAGCAGCGGGAACGCGCAGTCGTCGAGTTCCATCACGACGCCCTCGAGCGCCTTGAGCGCGGGCTCGATCTCCAGGAGCCGCAGCTCGATCGGGCGGTCGGGGCCCAGCAACGAGCCACTCGCCAGGCGGAACAACAGGCTGTAGCCGATCTGGCCGGCGGCGCCGGTGACAGCGACCTTGAGAGGACTTGCGCTCACGTCGATTTACTCCTTGTGGAGAAGTTCGTGCAGATTCGAGGTTTCGGCTCGAAACTAGCGCACTGCGCTCGGCCGCCGATCTCCGGTCCGCTACCAGGGCTTTCCCGACACCTGATCGTCGCGCTTTGAACAGCCGGGACGCGTAGCATGGAGCACCGCCTGATCGGACCTGCGCTTGGTGGGAGGTGGCTGTGTTCCAGGGATTCGACGCATTGCCCGAAGCGCTTCGGCCCCTCGTGCATGAACCGCAACCGAAGGCGGTCCCGGGCCCGAAGCCGCCCACCCAGACGCTGGTCGATTGCGCCGTCTACGCCGACGGCCAGCGATTGCCCGGCAAGCTCGGTTACGCGGACGCACTGGATAAAGTGCGCGAGATCGAAACGCAGGGTCAGGAGGGATTCGTCTGGGTCGGACTGCGCGAGCCCAGCCAGTCCGAGATGCAGGAAGTGGCCGACGTGTTCGGCCTGCACCCGCTGGCGGTGGAAGACGCGGTGTGCGCCCATCAGCGGCCCAAGGTGGAGCGCTACGACGACACCCTGTTCCTGGTCCTCAAGACCGTCAACTACGTCCCCCACGAATCGGTGGTGCTGGCCCGCGAGATCGTCGAGACCGGCGAGATCATGGTTTTCGTCGGGAGGGATTTCGTGGTCACCGTCCGCCACGGCGAGCACGGCGGCCTGTCCGAGGTGCGCAAGCGGATGGATTGCGATCCCGAGCAGATGCGGCTGGGCCCCTACGCGGTGATGCACGCGATCGCCGATCACGTGGTGGACCACTACCTCGAGGTGAGCAGCCTGATGCTGGCCGACATCGACGGCATCGAGGGGCTGGCGTTCGCCCCGGGCAGCAAGATCGACGTCGAGCCGATTTATCTGCTCAAGCGCGAGGTGGTCGAACTGCGCCGGTGCGTCAATCCGCTGTCGGCCGCGTTCCATCGCATCCAGATGGACAACAAGGACGTCATCTCCAAAGAGGTGCGCCGCTATCTGCGCGACGTCGCCGACCACCACTCCGAGGCCGCGGACCAGATCGCCAGCTACGACGACATGCTCAACTCGCTGATCCAGGCGGCGCTGGCCCGCGTCGGGATGCAGCAGAACAACGACATGCGCAAGATGGCGGCCTGGGCCGGCATCTTGGCGGTGCCCACCATGGTCGCCGCCATCTACGGGATGAACTTCCATTTCATGCCGGAACTGAACTGGACGTGGGGCTATCCGGCGATCATGGCCGTGATGGCCGTCGCCTGCGTGGGACTGTATTTCCAGTTCCGGCGCAACAATTGGCTCTAGCGCTTTTCGCCGAGCAGACGCAAAAGCACCCATTTCTTGGGCGTGTCGGGTGTTTTTGCGTCTGGTCGTCACGCATGGATCACAGGTTTGTTCACATCGCCGGAGCAACTGGCTACTTGGATCGCTTGCCTTGGCGCATGTTTACGGCTGTGGACATCGAAAAAGTGCTTTTCGACGGTGGCGGGCTGGCAACTACTTCCCAACTTTTGACCGTGGTCTCGCGCAGGCGTTTGGTCGGACTTGTGAAGTCCGGCAAGCTTATTCGGGTATGCCATGGGGTCTATGCGGCGAGAGAACCCGATGCGGCTGACATGCTGGCCGCTCTCGACCTGGTAGTCGGCCAGCCGGTCGTGGCTTGCCTAGGTACCGCTGCCGGCCTGTACGGCTTCGACACCGAAAGCACCTATCGACTCCATGTCCTTGATCCAGGCGTAAGGATGCGCCCGTCACCTGGGGTTATGGTGCATCAGCGAATCGGTGCGCCGCTGCGGCAAGTCAACGGCCGCCTCGCGACGGCGCCGGCGTGGACCGCAGTCGAAGTAGCCCGAGCACTCCGGCCGCCACGCGCCCTGGCGACGCTTGATGCCGCCCTGCACATCGGCGCTTGTACGGCCGTGGAACTGGCCGCGGCGATTCGCGAGCAGTGGGGACGCCGCGGAATCGTGAAGGTCCGCAAGCTAGTCGAATATGCCGACGGCCGCGCGGAATCACCGATGGAGAGCGAGGCGCGACTCGTATTCATCGCCAGCGGGCTGCCCACACCGGAGCTGCAACACACCATCCTGGACCGCTACGGCAAGCTGTGGCGTGTCGATTTCGCCTGGCCAGATGCGATGGTCGTGGCCGAATACGACAGCGTGGAATGGCACGTCGGCCGCGATGCCCTACTGCACGACCGGCTGAAAACCGCGCGATTGCAGGAGTGTGGATGGACATGTATTCCGATGACAGTTGACGACATCCGAAGGGATCCGGTCGGCCTGGTCGAGCGGATCAACAGTCACCTGAGGACGCCCCGCATAGCGGGCTGAGTCCACGCAGACCGTCGCGAGCAGACGCAAAGGCACCCAATTCTTCGGCGTGTCGGGTGCTTTTGCGTCTGCTCGGCAATAGTCAGTTAGGTTGTGCTGCGGGGCGATTCGGGTCCAGCACATCGACGCCGTCGTTGTCCCACGCCTGCCGCATCGCCTCGGCGCCCTTGAGCCGCACCCAGGCCGCCTCGGTCGCGGTGATGGGCGTCGCCGACAGGAACTGCACGGGGTCACGGGGCGGATCCAGCGTCAGATCGCCAATCTCGCTGCGGCCCAACAGCACCGCGGTAAACGGCACCCGCGCCGACGGGGAGGCCCATAGCGGCGAGCCGAGATCGACCAGCGCGTCCGCGCACAGCACCACACCGTCGACGGCCGGCGCCGCGGCCAGGACTGCCAGGCTGCGCGCGATGCCGGTGATCGGGCCGGGATCGCGCAATTGGAGCACGATTTCGGCGCGCGGACCGCGCAACGGGTCGGCGATGTCCAGCGTCGGTTCGGTCATCGGGTGGCGTGAGCAGCCCAGGGTGACGTAGTGCACCGTCGTGTCCGGCTCGCGGAAACGCAGCACCTCGATGGTCTCGGTGCCCAGAAACGTCACACTCGCCGCGTCGGGCTCGGCGTCGGTGAAGTGTGCCCGCAGATGCGCGCGCAGCTGATCCTGTGTCACGGTGCCCCGGCCGGCGCGATGGTCAGGTTGGCCCCGGTGTCCGCATCGAAGACCGCCAGCTTGGTGGTGTCCATTGCCAATTCGATCGACTGCCCGATGGCCGCCGCGGATTCGGCGGGAACCCTTGCCACGAACTGGGTTTCGTGAGCGTCCGACTCGGCGGCCAGCTCGTCCAGCTGGGCCGAGTGCGCCGCCCACGCCGCGGTGGAGAAGTAGACGTACTTGTCCGCGCCCAGCGACTCCACCAGGTCGACCTTCACCTCGAAGGTCAGCGCCCTGATGCGCTGGTAGCCGTCGATCAACGCGGCGTCGGACAGATGCTCGGGCCGCACGCCGACGATGACGTTCGCGGGCCGCGGATGCTGGGCGAGCACCTCCTGGACCTCCGCTGTCAGCATCACCTCGCCGAACGGCAGTTTGAGCCCGACGGGCGACAGCGTGGCCGGAAAGAAGTTCATCGCCGGTGAACCGATGAAGCCGGCGACGAACAGGTTGGCGGGCTGCTCGTACAGCTCGTCGGGCGTGCCGATCTGTTGCGCGACACCGGAATGCATCACCACCACGCGATCGCCCAGCGTCATGGCCTCGGTCTGGTCGTGGGTGACGTAGACGGTCGTGGTGCCCAGCCGTTTCTGCAACCTGGCGATCTCGCCGCGCATCTGCACCCGCAGTTTCGCGTCCAGGTTCGACAGCGGCTCGTCCATCAGAAACGCCTTGGGATGGCGCACGATGGCGCGGCCCATCGCCACCCGTTGGCGTTGCCCACCCGACAACTGTGAGGGCTTGCGATCCAGAAGTTCGGTCAGATCAAGGGTTTTCGCCGTCTCCTCGACCTTCTGGGCGATCTCGGGCTTCTTCATCTTGGCCAGCGTCAACGGAAAGGCGATGTTCTGCCGCACCGTCATGTGCGGGTACAGCGCGTAGGACTGGAACACCATCGCGATATCGCGGTCTTTGGGCGCCTTCTCGTTCACCCGTTCACCGCCGATGCGCAGCTCGCCGGATGAGATGTCCTCAAGCCCGGCAATCATATTCAAGGTGGTCGTCTTGCCGCAGCCCGAAGGGCCCACCAGGATCAGGAATTCGCCGTCGGCGATGGTCAGGTTCAGGTCGTGCACCGCCGTCGCGCCGTCCGGGTAACTCTTGCTGACATGCTCCAGCACAATCTCGGCCATCGAGTTATCCCTTCACAGCGCCAGAGGTCAGTCCGGCGACGATTCGTCGTTGGAAGATTAGAACAAAAGCGATGATGGGGACGGTGATCACGACGGCGCCCGCCGCGATCGATCCGGTCGGTTCCTCGAACTGCGAACTGCCGCTGAAGTTCACGATCGCCACCGGAGCGGTGATGGCCGCCCTGGTGGCGGTCAGGGTCAACGCCAGCAGCAGATCGTTCCAGGCGAAGATGAACACCAGGATCGCCGCCGTCACCACGCCGGGTGCGGCCAGCGGCACGATCACCTTGCGGAACGCCTGAGCCGGTGTCGCACCGTCCATTTTCGCCGCCTTCTCCAGATCCCAAGGGATCTCCCGGAAGAACGCCGACAGCGTGTAGATCGCGAGCGGCAGCCCGAAGGTGATGTACGGCAGGATCAGGCCCGGCCAGGTGTCGAACAAGCCGACGAAGCGTTCGATGTTGAACAACGGCGTCACCAGCGAGATGGCGGGAAACATGGTGATCAACAGGGTGGCGCCCACCAGCAGTCGCTTGCCCGGAAAGTCCAGCCGGGCAATCGCATACGCCGCCATGGCGCCGAGCACCACGGCGATTGCGGTGGTGATCAGGGCGATCCCCACGGAGTTGATCAGCGCCGAACTGAAGAAGTCACCGCGAAAGATGCCGCGATAGTTGTCCAGCGATATCGACGACGGAATCAGCTTGCCGTCCTTGATCGTCGAGCTCGGCTTCAGCGACAGGCTGAAGATCCACAGCACGGGCAGCAGCGCATACACCCCTACCAGGGTGTCGACGACGGTCCAGAGCGCGGTGCGCCGCGCGCCGATCGACAATCCCGCCCGATCAGCGGCCATCGACATCACCCCCGGGCGCCGCCGCACCGAACACCTTGATGAACACCAACGCGATGACGCCCACGCACAAAAAGATCAGCACGCTGATCGCCGATCCGAGCCCGAGGTTGAAGCCCTTGAACAGGTTGTCGTAGCCCAGCATCGACACCGATCCGGTGTTGTTGGCGCCGTTGGTGATCACGTAGATGTTGTCGAAAATGCGGAACGCGTCCAGGGTCCGGAACAACAGCGCGACCACCACCGCCGGCTTGATGATCGGCAGGGTGACTCGTGTCAGCCGCCGCCACGCGCCGGCGCCGTCGACCTGGGCGGCTTTCAGCAGATCCTCCGGGACCAGCGCCAAACCGGCCAGCAACAGCAACGACATGAAAGGTGTTGTCTTCCATACCTCGGCGACCACGACGATCCCCAGCGACGGAACCTGTTCGGTCAGCGGTGCGCTGCCTTGCGGTAGCAGGTTGGCCAGATAACCGGTGCCCGGCGTCCACGCGTAATACCAGCTGTAGGACGCGACCGCGGTGACGATGCCGTACGGGATCAGGACCGCGGTGCGCACCAGGCCCTTGCCGACCATGGTGCGGTGCATGACCAGCGCGAGCGCCAACCCCAGCACGAATTCGAGGCAGACCGAGACCACCGTGATGCCCAGCGTCACCGCCAGTGCCGTCCACCAATAGCGATCGGTCAGGATGGTCACGTAGTTGTTCAGCCCGACGAACGCCGTGTCGTTGGGGGCGGCAAGGTTGTTGCGCTGCAAGCTCAACCAGACGGCGTAGCCGATCGGATACGCCGTCACCAACAGCATCAGCATCGCCGCGGGGGCGACCAGAAGAAACGCCAACCTCCGTTCCGCCGGCCGGCGGCGCCACCGTGGTAGGACCGATGTCGTTGGCGCGGTGCGGGTTTCGGAGACCGTGGCGGTCACGGCAGCAGCCCCTTCCCGTCGATCGCCTTCTGCACCTGCGTGCTGAGCTCGTCGGCGGTCCGCTCGGGATCGATCTGGTTGATCGGGCTCAGCGTCGCGGCGAGCCGAATAGCCACCCCCTGGTAGACCGGCGTCGCCGGGCGCACCGCGGCATCGGTGAGCTGGCGGCGAATGATGGTGTACATCGGGTATTTCGCCTGAAATTGCGAGTCGGAATACAGCGACGCGCGCACCGGCGGCAGCCCGCCTTCGAGCGAAACATACTTCTGGTGGGCCAGATTGCGCAGGCAGCGGATGGCTTCGAAGGCTTCGGCACGGTGACGCGAGGTGCTGGCCACCGCCAGGTTGGCCCCGCCGATCGTCACCTTGGCCGGGCGGCCGGGCGCCACGCCGGGATACGGGGCGAACCCGAACACTTGTTGGCTGGCCTGGTACGCGATGCGGAACTGCTCGTCATCGGGCACGAAGGCGCCGGTGTCGTTGATGCTGCCGGCCAGCATCGGGTTCCGGTTGAGCGGCAGGAACGGCACCCCGCCCTTCACCGCGTTCTCCAGCATGGACGCCAGCGCGTAGGGCCAGTTGACGGCGAGCGCGGCCCGGCCCTGTTCGACGGCCAGGCGCGCGGTGCTCTCGTCGGTCCGGCTGATCGACGGATCCGCTCCGGGCGCGACGGCCACCGACTTGAGGACGCGCAGCGCGGTCACGGTGGCCGCCCGGTGCGCGGGCGTGTCGGTCAGCGTGACCCGGCGACCGTCCTCGGAGAGCACCTGGCCGCCGCCGCTCGCCAACAGCGTGTTGAACCAGACCACCAGGCCTTCGCCCTCGTTGGCCTGCACGCCGATCCAGCTGGGCTGCCCAGCGGCGTGCAGCAAGGTGGCCTCGGACACCATGCCGTCCCAGGTTCGCGGTGGCTGAGGCACCAGATCTGGCCGGTACCAGAGCAATTCGGTATTGGTGGTGACGGGGGCGCCGTACAGTTTGCCTTGCCAACGCGCCGTCGCCAGCGGACCCGGCAGGGTGTCGACCGTGGCGTCGGACTCGGCGCGTCCCTCGGGATCGTCGGACAGCGGCAGCGCCCAGCCCGCTTCGGCGAACTCGGCGGTCCACACCACGTCCAGCGACATCACGTCCAGCGTGCGGTCGCGACCGGTCAGCCGACGCGCCAGCTGCAGACGCTGTTCGCCGGGGGCCCGGGGCAGACTGATCTGCTGGATGGCGAAGCGACCGTTGAATTGCCTAGTGCAGTCCTGGGCCACCGTCGTGAAGGTCGCCCCGTCGGCGGCCGTGGTGTAGAAGCTGATCACCAAGCCATGGCCACCGGAACCGCAGGCCAATACCGCCGCGGCGATGATCGCCGTCGCCAGCGCGAACGCGCCTACCCGGCGCACGCGCCCGCGACGAATCACCACCAATTCACACCTCTCGGGCGCGGCTCAGATCGCCAAGCGCGCCAACAGATCCCGCGCCTTCTCTGCGTTCTGCGGATCACAGAGCACGTCGTAGCGCCCGGCTACCAGCTGCATGGTCGAACTGAAATCCCTGGTGCCGCGGGCCATCGAATACGGAACGGCGGAGGTGATCAACCCGAAGAACACGCCGGCGACCAGACCCGTGGCCAGCGCTCCCCACGGATTGGGACTGAAGAAGCCCAGCACCAGCCCGATGAACAACCCCAACCATGCCCCACTGAGCACCCCGCCGCCGAGCACCTTCGGCCATGTCAGCCTGCCGGTGACCCGCTCCACCTGCATCAGGTCGACACCGACGATGGTCACCTGCTGCACGGGGAACTGCTGGTCGGACAGGTAGTCCACGGCGCGCTGCGCCTCGGCATAAGTGGGATAGGAGCCCACCGGCCAGCCCCGCGGCGGCGTCGGGAGGCCGGGCGCCCCGCGGCGCCCCGCCGCGCCCGCAGGCGTCGCGCCGGGAACCTGCCCAGGCTGGAAAGGATTAGTCATCGCCGCTCATTGTCCTCCGCCTCGGCCAGGGTTTCATCTCAGGGCTTCTTCACCCTATCGACCTTTGGCCACCTGCGGAGACGCCGTGTCTTCGGCGGCGCCGACGCGACCCAGGCGTCACGCCGGCCCCAGGATTTCGCTCCGGCCCGCCCCGAAACCGGTGCGGCGCCCGCGTACGTCCGGCAGCGATTCGCGGCGGCACTTGGCCTGAGCGCATGGGTTAGGTTGAACACCATGACAGCTCCCGGCGGTGGCTTCGGCGAGGGCGCCCACGACGACGAGGCCGGCTCGGCGCCGGCCGGCGCCGGGCGCCACGAGCAGCCGGACCCGACCGCGCCCTGGGAGCCGCCCGCCGCGCCGCCGCCTCCCGAAGCGGCGCCACCCCCCTATCCGGGGCCGGGCTACCCCCCCGACTATTCGTCCGGGTACGCGCCGTCCTACCCGCCGCCCGTTCCGCCCCCGCCGGGCTACGAGCAACCGCCCGGTTATGCCGGTCCGGCCTATCCGCCCGCGTCCGTGGGCGGCCCGCCCACCTACGGGCCGCCCGCATATCCGGGCGGCTACTACCCGACTCCGGATCACCAGGGAGGCTATGGACCTGCGGCAGCGCAGCCCGGGACGAACCCGCTGGCGATCGCGTCGCTCATCGCCTCCTTCACCGGCCTGCTGTGCTGCGTAGGCTCGATCGTGGCCATGGTGCTGGGCGCGATCGCGCTGGATCAGATCAAGCGGACCCGTCAGGACGGCTTCGGCCTGGCGGTCGCCGGCATCGTCATCGGAATCGCCATGCTCCTCGTCACTTTTGTGGTCGTGCTCTTCGCGATACGCACGCATTAGCGCCAGCGCGCCGGAGCCGGGCTGTCTGCCATCGGACCCGCGGCTGCCTAGGCTCTACTTCCATGGGATCGGTCAATAGGGTGTACGTCGCGCGGCTGTCGCGCATGTTGGTGCTGGGCCCGCTAGGGGAATCCGTCGGCCGGGTGCGCGATGTCGTCATCAGCATCAGCATCGTGCGCCAGCAACCGCGCGTCCTGGGGTTGGTCGTCGACCTGGCCACACGGCGCAGCATCTTCATCCCGATCCTGCGGGTCGCCTCCATTGAGCCCAACGCGGTGACGCTGAGCACCGGCAACGTGTCCTTGCGCCATTTCGAGCAGCGACCCGGCGAGGTGCTGGCGATCGGCCAGGTGCTCGACACCGCCGTCAAGGTCAACGACCCCGAACTGCCCGAGCTGGCGGGGTTGGACGTGGTGGTCACCGATCTGGGCATCGAGCAGACCCGGACCCGGGACTGGATGGTGAGCCGGGTCGCCGTGCGCAGCCAGCGCCGGCTGGGGCGGCGTGGCCCGGTGCACGTCGTCGACTGGCACAACGTGCAGGGCTTGACCCCGTCGGCCCTGGCGTTGCCGGGCCAGGGCGTGGCACAGCTGCTGGATCAGTTCGAGGGCCGCAAACCGGTCGACGTCGCCGATGCCATCCGCGGGCTGCCGGCCAAGCGCCGCTACGAGGTGCTCAAGGCGCTCAACGACGACCGGCTGGCCGACATCCTGCAGGAGCTGCCCGAGGTGGATCAGGCCGACGTGCTGTCGCAGCTGGGCACCGAGCGATCCGCCGACGTGCTCGAGGAGATGGATCCCGACGACGCCGCCGACCTGCTGGGCGTGCTGAATCCGACCGACGCCGAAATGCTGCTGACCCGGATGGATCCCGGGGATTCCGCCACGGTGCGACGGCTGCTCACCCACTCACCCGACACCGCCGGCGGACTGATGACGTCGAACCCGGTGGTGCTGACCCCGGACACCGCGGTCGCCGAGGCGCTGGCCCGCGTCCGCGATCCCGACCTGTCCGCCGCGCTGTCGTCCATGGTGTTCGTGGTGCGTCCGCCCACGGCCACCCCGACCGGGCGCTACCTGGGATGTGTGGCGCTGCAGCGGCTGCTGCGCGAGCCGCCGGCCGAGCTGGTCGGCGGGATCGTCGACAGCGACCTGCTGACGCTGACGCCGGAGACACCGCTGGTCGCGGTGACTCGCTACCTCGCCGCCTACAACCTGGTGTGCGGGCCTGTGGTCGACGACCAGAACCACCTGGTGGGCGCGGTCACCGTCGACGACCTGCTCGATCACCTGCTGCCGCACGACTGGCGGGTGGACATGCAGGACCTCGACACCGCCGGCCGTCTCGAAGGACTGGGAGGATCCGCGTGAGCAAGTCCACGGCTCCGCGGGGGCTCTACACCCCGCGGACATCGCGCAGGTACTCGCCGCGGCTGGATCCCGAAACCGTCGGACAGTTCACCGAGTCGATCGCCCGCTTCTTCGGCACCGGCCGGTATTTGCTGCTGCAGACGATCGTGGTTTTCGTGTGGATCGCGCTGAACCTGTTCGCGGTGGGGCTGCGCTGGGATCCGTACCCGTTCATCCTGTTGAACCTGGCCTTCTCCACCCAGGCGGCCTACGCGGCACCGCTGATCCTGCTGGCCCAGAACCGCCAGGAGAACCGGGACCGCGTGGCGCTCGAGGACGACCGCCGTCGCGCGGCGCAGACCAAGGCCGACACCGAATACCTGGCCCGCGAACTGGCCGCGGTGCGGCTGGCCGTGGGCGAGGTGGTGACGCGCGAATACCTGCGCCACGAGCTCGATGACCTGCGCGAACTGCTGGCAAATCTGCAGCCGGACGCCGCGGATGCCGACCCGGTTCAGGGCGGCGACGGATTGGAGCGAACGGCTAAGAAATCCAGGTGAGAACCGTTTGCACCATTGCGCCACTCGTGTCACAAGAGTTATGTATGGTGATCTGGTTCACCGAGCTAACAGAAAGTGGACCCAGCTCACATAACTAGGACGGTCGAGTGCGCATAGGGGGAAGCCGGGGTGAAAGCCCCGCCGCCGCGACTGTGCGGCAGCGAGCACTTCGGAACACGCGCAAGCCGATTTTCGGCGTGGCAATGATTACTCCATTGGTCTTCGCGGGGGCCGTCAGCGCAACGGCTCCATCGCTTCCCATGCGAATGCCCCCGGTGCATGCCGCGGTCACCCCGGTGGCCGCGGTGTCCCCGACCTTCCCCGACCTCACCGGCCCCGCCGTCGTCTCAATCGACCGCGGCCCCACGCTCTTTCACGTCGCCGAGCCCGCCTTGTCGGCTCCGCCGCCGGCGATGATCGTGAATGCGCCTGGAGCCCTTGGCATTCCGAGCATCGCGCTGGCCGCCTACCGCAGCGCGGAGCAGAAGATGGCCGTCGCCGCCCCGGGCTGTGGCGTCAGCTGGAACCTGTTGGCCGGCATCGGGCGCATCGAGTCGGGACACGCGGGCGGCGGCGCGGTGGACGCCCGCGGCACCGCGATCAGCCCGATCTACGGCCCGTCCTTGGACGGCACGCTGCCCGGCAACGAAACGATCATCCAGAGCAGCGCCGGAAACCGCGTCACCTATGCCCGCGCGATGGGGCCCATGCAGTTCCTGCCGGGCACCTGGGCGCGCTACGCCTCCGACGGCAAGGGCGACGGCGTGGCGGATCCGCAGAACATCTTCGACGCGACGCTGGCGGCCGCCCGATACCTGTGCAGCGGCGGGCTCAACCTGCGTGATCAGTCGCAGGTGTTGACCGCGATCCTGCGCTACAACAACTCGATGCCCTACGCGCAGAACGTGTTGGGCTGGGCGGCGGCCTACGCCACGGGCGTCGTGCCAGTCGACCTGCCGCCGATGACCGGGCCGCCGCCGCCGCTGGGCGACGCACACCTCGAGCACCCCGAAGGGCTCGGGCCCAACCTGCCGATGAACGTCAACGGCCTGCCGCTGGACGACCCGCTGGCCCGTGTCCCGTTGATCGACCTGAGCAGCCCGGCGCTGGGCAGTCCCCAGCCGATGTTCCCGTGGATGACGCCCACGCCTGCGCAGGCGCCGGCCCAGGTTCCCGGGTGCACGGTGATCTGCATCAGCTCGCAGAGCTCACCGGCCGTGGGTCCGCCGCCGCCGTTCGGTGCGCCGCCCCCGCCGTTCGGGGCGCCACAGCCGGTCGCGCCGCCGCAGCCGTTCGCACCCCCGCAGCCGGTCGCCAATCCGCCGTTCGGGGCGCCGCCCCCGGAAGCCGGTCCCCCGCCGGCTTGGGCTTGGGTGCGCCGGGGGCCGCGCCCGACGGGCCGGCGGGCTTGGGCGCCGATGCGGCCTGATGCGGGCCGGCGGCGACGAG
>NZ_LZLU01000022.1:0-14184 GCF_001673415.1 Mycobacterium sp. 1165196.3
CGGCCGCGGCCAGCTCCTCCTCGTCACCGAAATCCGGCGGCACGCCGAAGTCAGATTCCATGTCCGCGAACTCGTCGGCGTGGTCGTGCAGCGCGGCGCGCCGACGGCGCCGCGCCCGGGACTCGGCCCGGCTGGCCGCCGCGGCTCCGGCCGCCGGGATGGTGGCCGCAGGGGCCTTGGCACCGCCGCGGCCCCCGAGCGTCGGTCCGACCCCGGCGTCCGGATCACCGCCATAGGCGACCAGGTAGGCGAAGTTGCTGGCCGCGGCCGTCGCATCCGCGCAGGGTGCCGGGGCGCTCGGATTCGCCGGAACGACACAGCGGCAGAAGGCTTTTCAGGCGGCCGGATTGACCAAGCTGGCCGACGACGACTTCGGCGGCGGCCCACGCATGCCGATGGTGCCCGGCACGTGGGAGCACGAGGCCGGCAACCCAACGGGCCCAACCGATCCGGGGAAAGGGGGGTAAGGCAGTCAGCCAGATGCAGGTGAATTACCGAATCCCCAACGGACGCAACAGAAAGGAATCAACATGAGTATGTTGGACGCTCACATTCCGCAGTTGGTAGCCGCACAGTCGGCCTTCAGCGCCAAGGCGGCATTGCTGCGCAGCACGATCAGCCAGGCCGAGCAGGAAGCCATGTCGGCGCAGGCGTTTCACCAGGGTGAGTCCTCTGCCGCCTTCCAGGCCGCGCACGCGCGGTTCGTCGAGGTCGCCGCGCGGGTCAACACCCTGCTCGACATCGCCCAGGCCAACCTCGGGGACGCCGCCGGGACCTACGTGGCCGCCGACGCCGCCGCCGCCTCCGGCTACACCGCGTTCTGAGCTCACCGCTAGCAACCTCGAAAGGACTTGTCATGTCGCAGATCATGTACAACTACCCGGCGATGTTGAGCCACGCCGCCGACATGTCCGGATACGCCGGCACCATGCAGGGGCTCGGTTCCGACATCGCCAGCGAACAGGCCACGTTGTCCAACGCCTGGCAGGGTGACACCGGTATGACCTACCAGGTGTGGCAGGCCCAGTGGAACCAGGCGATGGAAAGCCTGGTGCGCGCCTACCAGTCGATGGCCAGCACCCACGAGGCGAACACCATGTCCATGCTCGCCCGCGACCAGGCCGAAGCCGCCAAATGGGGCGGCTAGTTCGTGCCTGAACGAACCTGATGCAGCAAGCGCCCAACGCCGTCGAGCTGACGGTCGATCACGCTTGGTTCATCGCGGAAACGGTTGGGGCGGGGAGCTTTCCCTGGGTGCTGGCAATCACCTCGCCCTATCATGATGCCGCGGAGCGCAACGCGTTCCTCGACCGTCAGAAGGCTGAGCTGACCGAGCTGGGCCTGGTTTCGGAGGCCGGACTCGTCAACCCCGCCGTCGCCGAGTGGATCAAGGTGGTGTGTTTTCCGCAGCGGTGGCTGGACCTGCGTTACGTCGGCCCCGCCAAGGACACCGGTGAGCCCGGCGGCGGCGCCGACTTGCTGCGCGGCATCGTCGCGCAGCGCAGCGGTGAGGCCGGCAAGCCGTCGATCACCGTGGTCGCGTTGCGCAGCGCACAGCTGATCACCTTCACCGCGATGAACATCGACGATCCACGCGCTCTGGTTCCGGTGCTCACCGTCGGTCTCGCCCAACGGCCGCCGGCGCGGTTCGACGAGTTCAGCATGCCGATGCGGGTCGGGGCGAGAGCCGACGAGCGGCTGCGTTCGGGTGCACCGCTCGCGGAAGTCCTTGACTACCTGGGCATTCCACAATCGGCGCGGCCGGTGGTGGAATCGGTGTTCAACGGGCCGCGCAGCTATGTCGAGATCGTCGCCGGCTGCCACCGCGACGGCCGGCACTCCACCAGCGAGGTGGGGATGAGCATCGTCGACGCAAGCGAGGGACGGGTGCTGGTCAGCCCGTCCCGCGCGTTCGACGGTGAGTGGGTGTCGACCTTCGCGCCCGGAACGCCGTTCGCGAT
Organism: Mycobacterium sp. 1165196.3; assembly: GCF_001673415.1. NCBI lineage: Bacteria > Bacillati > Actinomycetota > Actinomycetes > Mycobacteriales > Mycobacteriaceae > Mycobacterium > Mycobacterium sp. 1165196.3. The sequence goes on from NZ_LZLU01000022.1 coordinate 1,962, forward strand.
CGCCGTCGCGATCGAACAACTGACCGCTTTACTGCCAGACGCCGGATGGTTCGCCGAACACCGGTTGACCCGAGACTTTTCCCCTTCAACACTGTCCGTTCAACACTCATAGCAAAAGAGAAGAGAGCACGATGTTCCAGCAACGGCCCCAACACGTTTCGAGGGTCCGGTGACCTCCGGAACCGTCATGCCGATCGTCCGCGTGGCAATACTGGCGGACAGCAGGTTGACGGAAATGGCCTTGCCTGCGGAGCTGCCGCTGCGCGAAATCCTGCCCGCCGTCCAGCGTTTGGTGGTTCCCGCCGCGGTTAACGGCGACTCCGAGGACGGCACCGCCACGCGCGGCGCCGCCGAGGTCGGCGCGGCGACCCAACTGAGCCTGGCGCCCATCGGCGGTGCGCCGTTCAGCCTGGACGCCAGCCTGGACACGGTCGGCGTCGTCGACGGTGACCTGCTGGCGCTGCAGGCGGTGCCGGTCGGTCCGGCCGCGCCCGGCATCGTCGAGGACATCGCCGACGCGGCCATGATCTTCTCCGCCTCACGGCTCAAGCCCTGGGGCCCAACGCATATCCAGCGCGGCGCCCTGGCCGCGGCGATCGCGGTGGCATTCCTGGCCACCGGGCTGTCGGTGACCTACCGGGTGGCCACCGGTGCGCTGCTGGGACTGGTCGCGGTCAGCGCGGTGGCGGCCCTGACCGCGATCGTCGGCCTGCTGGTGACCGCGCGCTCGGCGCGCACCGGCATGGCGCTGTCCATCGCCGCGCTGGTTCCCATCGCCGCCGCGCTCGCGCTGGCGGTGCCGGGCAGGTTCGGTCCCGCCCAACTGACCCTGGCCGCGGCCGGCGTCACCGCGTGGTCCCTGATCGCCCTGATGGCGCCCAGCGCCGAGCGCGAGCGCATCGCCGGGTTCTTCACCGCGACCGCGGTGGTGGGCGCCGGGGTGCTGCTGGCCGCCGGTGCCGAATTGCTGTGGCACCTCACGCCCATCGCCATCGGCTGCGGCCTGATCGTGGCGGCGCTGCTGGTGACCATCGAGGCGGCCCAACTGTCCGCGCTGTGGGCGCGGTTCCCGTTGCCGGTCATCCCGGCGCCCGGGGACCCCACCCCGTCGGCGCCGTCGCTGCAGGTCCTCGAGGACCTGCCCCGGCGCGTGCGGATCAGCGACGCGCATCAGAGCGGATTCATCGCCGCCGCAGTGCTGCTCAGCGTCCTGGGTTCGGTGGCGATCGGCCTGCGGCCCGAGTCGCTCAGCGTCGCGGGCTGGTACGTGATCGCGGCGACCGCGGCGACGTCCGTGCTGCGCGCCAGGGTGTGGGACTCCGCCGCGTGCAAGGCGTGGCTGCTCGCCCAGCCCTTCCTGACCGCCGGAGTGCTGCTGGTGCTCTACACCTGGACCGGACGCTACGCGGCCGCGCTGGGCGCCGCGCTGGTGCTGCTGGCGCTGGTGACGGTGTGGATCGTGGTGGCGCTCAACCCGGGCATCGCTGCGCCGGAAAGCTATTCGCTGCCGGTGCGCCGGCTGGTGGGATTCGTCGCCACCGGACTCGACGCGTCGCTGATCCCCGTCATGGCGTTCGTGGTCGGTCTGTTCAGCTGGGTGCTCAATCGATGATTCGGCCGGCATCAGCCTGCTTCGCGGCGGCGTTGGCGGTGCTGCCCGCCGCCGCGACGTGGACCAGTCCGCCGGCGTTGGCCATCAGCCCGCCGACGGTCGATCCCGGTGTCCCGCCGCCCAGCGGGGCGCCGGGACCCGGGCAGCCGATGGAGCAGCGCGGACCCTGTAGCACGGCCGGAGTGGTACCCGGCAGCGATCCGGCTGCCATCACTCCCAGTCAGTCGGTGCTGAATCTCCCTGCGGCATGGCAGTTTTCGCGGGGCGAGGGGCAGCTGGTGGCGGTGCTCGACACCGGGGTGCGGCCGGGTCCACGCCTGCCCAACGCCGAAGCGGGCGGTGATTTCGTCGAGACGACCGACGGCCTGACCGACTGCGACGGCCACGGGACGCTGGTCGCCGGGATCATCGCCGGCCAGCCCTCGGCCGACGACGGTTTCTCCGGCGTGGCGCCCGCCGCGCGGGTGGTGTCGCTGCGGACGACGTCGGCCAAGTTCTCGCCGCGCACGCCGGGCGGCGATCCGATGCTGGCGCGGGTGTCGGCCGAGGTGTCCACGCTCGCCCGGGCGATCGTGCACGCCGCCGACCTCGGCGCCCGGGTGATCGACATCGGCTCGACCACCTGCATGCCCGTCGACCGGCCCGTCGACCAGGCCGCCCTCGGTGCCGCCGTCCGCTACGCGGCGGTGGACAAAGACGCGGTGATCGTCGCCGGCGCGGGCAACAGCGGACCCACCGGGTTCGCGGGTGGGGGCACCTCGTGTGAATCCAATCCGCTCACCGACCTGAGCCGCCCGAACGATCCACGGAATTGGGCCGGCGTCACGTCGGTGTCCATCCCGTCATGGTGGCAGCCCTACGTGTTGTCGGTGGCCTCCCTGACCCCGGACGGCCAGCCTTCGAAATTCACCGTGGCGGGGCCGTGGGTGGGCGTCGCCGCGCCCGGCGAACGCATCGTGTCGATCGGCAACGCCGACGGCGGCGGCCTGGCGAACGGCCTGCCCGACGAACACCAGCAACTCGCCGCCCTGAGCGGCACCGGTTACGCGGCCGGCTACGTGGCCGGCGTCGCGGCGCTGGTCCGCAGCAAATACCCCGACCTCAACGCCAGCGCGGTGCTGCGCCGCATCACCGCGACCGCGCACAACGGCGCCCGCGACCCCTCCAACGTGGTGGGCACCGGCAGCGTGGATCCGGTGGCGGCCCTGACCTGGCAACTTCCCGCCGGTGACCAGCCCGGCGCGGCGGCGGTGAAGCCGGTGGCCGTGCCGCCGGCACCCGCGCCCGAGGACACCAAACCGCGGACCGTCGCGGTGGCCGGCACCGTCGCGCTGGCCGTGCTGGTCGCGGTGGCCGGCGCCGTCACCGCAATCGCCGCACGCCGACGAAAGGACCCCACCCCGTGAGCAAGCATCGGATACCGATTCCCCGCAGCGGCCGAATCACGTTGGCGCTGTTGGCCATCGTGCCCGCGATCATGGCCTACCCGTGGCGCACGCCCCGCGACTACTGGCTGCTGGGCATCGCCGCCGCCGTCGTCATCGTGTTGTTCGGCTGGTGGGGCGGCCTGCATCTCACCACCATCGTGGGCCGCCGCCTGGCGATGATCGCCCGCGGCAACGCCGTCCCGTCGAGCACTTCCGACACGGCGGCGACCGCCCTCATTCGCCTCGGCGCACCCGAGGACGACTCCGATGTGCTGCCGCTGCCGCTGGTCGCGAGCTACCTGGACCGCTACGGCATCCGGGCGGACAAGATCCGCATCACCAGCCGCGACAACGCCGCCGACGCATCTCGGCGCGAGACGTGGATCGGGCTCACCGTGTCGGCGCGCGACAACCTGGCCGCGCTGCAGGCACGCTCGTCGCGAATCCCACTGCACGAGACCGCTCAGGTCGCCGCCCGCCGGCTGGCCGACCATCTTCGGGAGATCGGTTGGGAGGCCACCCCCGTCGCGGCCGACGACGTTCCTCGGTTGCTGACCAACAACCCGCGCGAGCGGTGGCGGGCAGTGCAGCGCGGCGCCTCGGATTACCTTGCCGCATACCGGATTTCGGTGGACGACGCCCTGCCGGAGACCCTGGCGGCGATCCGGTCGTATTCCGCGCGCGAGACCTGCACCGCGCTGGAGGTCGCCGGTGACAAGACCCGACCCACCGTGGCGGTCGCCTGTGCGTTCCAGACCGAGACCGGCCCGGACGGCAAGGCGCCGGTGGATGGGCTGACCCCGCAGCGCGGAAATCACTTGCCCGCGTTGACCGCACTGGACCTGCTGTCCACCCGGCGGCTCGACGGACACACCGCCGCGCCGGCGGACCTGCTCGCGCAGGTGCACTGGCCCACCCTCGCGGGCGGAGCCCACCGGGCCCCGCTGGGTGACATCGGCGACAACGCCGACACCGTCGAGGTGGTCAGAACATGACCTGCTGCAGGAACGCGGTCATCCGGCGCAGGTAGTCCAGCTGGCTCACGTGCAACACGTGGCTGCCCGGAAACCAATGCAGCGCACACTGATCCCAGTGGTGCCATAGTTTGACGGCGTGGTCGGGCGGCGCCATCCGGTCGCCGAGCCCGGTGATGATCATCCGGCGGTCCCGGGGCACCAGCGGCCGATAGTTGAGCGGGCAATGGTAGGCCAAGCCGGCCGCCAAGTCGTCGTGGCTGATGTCGGACAGGCGCAGCCCCAGGCGAACCAGTCTGTTGGCCGGGAACCATTCGTCGAACAACGTCGCCGGCGTGACGACCGGGCAGTTGGGGATGACCGCCTCGAGCCGGTCGTCGACCGAGGCCACCAGCGCCGAGGTGTAACCACCCAACGAGATTCCGGTCAGCGCGATGCGGTCCACGCCGGTGTGGCGCAAATAGTCGATGATGGAACGAAAGTCGTGCACGGCCTGGGCCATGGCCTCGGCGAAACCGCTGAGGCCGCCGGCGAAATAGCCGAAACCGCTGAAGGGTGAGAACTTTTCGGCCCGCTTGCCGTGAAACGGCAAGGTGTACATCAGCACGTCGTAGCCGGACCGGTAATACCAGGGCAGCGAAAAGAACCGCCCGTTGGCCAGATACGACGATCCCATGAAGCCGTGGATGACGCACAGGGTGGGGCGCGGCCCGTCGTCGTGGCGCCAATGCTGGGCGCGCACCATATTGTTCGACCGCCAGCCGCCCCACTGCGCGCGCATGGCGGGGTTGACGGCGGTGAAACTGCTGGGGAACGCGATGTTGTCGACGGTGCCGCGGGCGATCCATTCCGCCAGCGGGCTGGCCCGTCGCGACGCCACCCGGGGCACCTCGGCGGGGGCGGGAAAGGACCGCGCCGGATCGCCCGCCGCAGCCAGCTCGGCATAGAAATCGAGGTTGCCGCGCTCGGCGGCGGAATCGTGTTGGCGCAGGGTGGCGGCCACCACCAACGGCGCCACCGTGGTGGTGAGCAGCGACGCGACCCAGGTGCGCAGGGCCAGATCGCCGAGGGCCGACGCCTCGACTACCATTCGCTGGCGGGGCGACAACGCCGAATTGGGGGGTAATCCGCCGGCGCCGGCCGGTAGATCGGCGCCGGGGACGTCGGGAACGGGGACGGGCGGTTCGATCGGATCTGAGTCGGACGCCACGATCGCCGATGGTAGCCCGGCGGGCCCGCCTTGCCTGGGCGTTTCGACCGGTTTGGGTCGTAGCGGTGTTATCCCGGGACCATTCGGGCCGCGTCGGCGCACCATGGGAGTTGTACGGTTTGCTATCGACCGGCGAGCCGCGGCGCGAGGATCAGGAGGATCGACATGTGGGATCCGGACGTCTACCTGGCCTTCGCCGACCACCGGGGCCGCCCCTTCTATGACCTGCTGTCGCGGGTGGGCGCCGACCGGGCGCGGCGCGTCGTCGACCTGGGTTGCGGACCCGGTCACCTGACGAAGTATCTGGCCCGGCGCTGGCCCGACGCGGTGATCGAGGCGATGGACAGCTCGCCGGAGATGGTGGCCGCGGCCAAGGAGCGCGGCATCGACGCCGCCATCGGCGACCTGCGCGACTGGAAGCCCAAACCCGACACCGACGTGGTGGTGAGCAACGCGGCCCTGCATTGGGTGCCCGAGCACGCCGACCTGCTGCTGCGGTGGGCGGGGCAGCTGGCATCCGGATCGTGGATCGGTGTCCAGATGCCGGGCAACTTCGAGTCACCGTCCTATGCGGCGGTGCGGGCGCTGGCCCGCCGGGAGCCGTACGCGAAGCTGTTGCGCGACATACCGTTTCGGGTGGGCGCGGTGGTCCAGCCGCCGGCCCACTACGCCAATCTGCTGCTGGACGCGGGATGCAAGGTCGATGTCTGGGAGACCACGTATCTGCACCAGCTGACCGGCGAGCATCCGGTGCTGGAATGGATCACCGGCACGGCGCTGGTTCCGGTGCGCGAGCGGCTCGACGACGAGACGTGGGAGCAGTTCCGCGAGGAGCTGATCCCGCTGCTGCAGGACGCCTACCCGCCCCGATCCGACGGGACGACGATCTTCCCGTTCCGGCGGGTATTCGTCGTCGCCGAGGTGGGTGGCTCGAGCCGCTCTGCCGGCTAGCGGGGTGCGCCGGCGACTTTGCATCAGTCAGACCGCAATCAGCGCTGGGTGGGCTTGCCTTCTTCGATGCCCCGGTCGGCTGCGATGCCGGAACGCGGGGTCGGTTTGCCGTGGTGGATCTGCTCATACGTTTCGGTGTAGCGCGCCGAGATGCGGGTGCCGGCGAACTCCGAGGGAATGACGTCGCCGGTACTCTGACGCCAATCATGGAGCAGCACAGCGAGATTGGCAGCCACCTCGTCCGCATCTGTGCCGTCGCCGGCCAGCAGGTTGTTGGTCTCGGTGGGATCGCTGCGCAGATCGTAGAGTTCACGCTCGGGCCGCGGCGCGGTGACGAACGGCGCGACGGCCTGCCCGGACGGGCTCTCCTGGATGTCACGCGGCAGATCCAGCAGTGGCCGCGGCACGTAGTTCTCGATGTAGCTGTAGTCCTTGGTGCGAATCGCCCGAATCGGGTCGAACGAGTCGTGGTAGGTCTTCATCGTGTACACGTGGTCGCGCACCGGTGCGGTCTGCGGATCCGGCTCCAGCAGGGCGGGCGCATGTGAGACACCGTCAACGTCGACCGGAGCGTCGATTCCCAACAGCCCCAACAGCGTCGGGACCAGGTCGACCGCGCTGAACAGCTCGTCGTAGACGCGGGGCGCCAGCTTCCGGCGGGTGGGCGGTCGAACGATCATGCCGATGCCGGTCCCGGCGTCATACAGCGTGGATTTCGCCCGGGGGAACGGCGGGCCGTGATCGGTGAAGAACACCACCCAGGTGGTGGCGTCCAGGCCGGTGTCGGCCAGCGCGTCCAGCAGTCGCCCGACGGCGGCGTCGGCCGTGCTGATGGCCCCGTAGAAGTCGGCGAGGTCACCGCGCACCTCCGGGGTGTCGGGCAGGTAATCGGGCGGATCCACCCGGTCGCTGTCCGCCGGCGTGTAGCGGTCCCGTGGATACGGTCGGTGCGTCTCGAAGAAGCCAGCGGTCAACAGAAACGGTTGGCCGACAAGGCCTTCGGCACTTTGCCGCAGCCACTCGTCGGCCCTGTCGGCCACGTAGTCGCAGTAGGAGTTCGACACGTCGAACTCGTCGAAACCCAACCTCTTGGGGTAGGAGGTCTCGTGCTGCATGCCGAAAAGTGCCGAATACCAGCCGGATTCGGACAGTATCTGGGGCAGGGTCCGGATACCGTCGCGGTATTCCCAGCCGTGGTGGGCCAGCCCGATGAGCCCGTTGTTCTGCGGGTACCGGCCGGTGAACAGCGATCCGCGTGACGGCGAGCACAGCGGCGCGGTGGCGTGCGCGCGGGTGAACAGGATGCCCTCGGCGGCAAGGCGGTCCAGTCGCGGGCTCGACACGTCGGCGTGGCCGTAGGCGCCGAGGTAGCGCCCCAGGTCGTGCCAGTGCACGATCAGCACGTTGTCCCGAAAGCCCGTGTTCTGTTGTCGGTCCGCTATGTCGCCCGGCGTCAATTGCGTCACCTCTCACATTGCCTTGCGACCGGCGACGTTACCGCAACTTCCCTGCGCGATTGCTGAGTGCCGACGCGTCAGGGCATCGGCAGTTGACCCCAGCGGTTTTCGGAGACAAACTCCGACAGCGGGCGCCCGACGGTCCAGCCGTCCAGTTCCAACGCCGGACGATCCGGGAACTCCGGCACCGGCCCGAGGCACAGGATCGCCACCGGTTCGGCGCCGGGCGGCAGGTCCAGCAGCGACCCCAAGCGCTGCGGATCGAACAACGACACCCAACCCATGCCCAGGCCCTCGGAGCGGGCCGCCAGCCACAGGTTCTGGATCGCGCACGACACCGACGCCAGGTCCATCTGCGGCAGGGTGCGCCGGCCGAAGACGTGCGAGTCGCGGTCGTCGCCCAGGGCCACCACGAACAGCTCGGCGCACTCGAGGATGCCCTCCACCTTGAGCGCCAGGAATTCGTCGGCGCGTTCGCCCAGGGCGGCGGCGGTGCGCGGGCGTTCCTCGTCGACCAGGGCGTGGATGCGCCGCCGCAGCGAGGCGTCGGTGATCCGGATGAAGCGCCAGGGCTGCATCAGGCCGACGCTGGGCGCCGCGTGCGCGGCCTGCAGCAGCCGCGCCAGCACGGCCTCGTCCACCGTCGCGCCGGGAACGAACCGGCGCATGTCACGGCGTTCGGCGATGACGCGATAGACGGCCCGTCGCTCTTGCGGGCTGAATGCCTCACCGGTCACGTCAGCCATCGTAGGAAATCCGCGTTAGCGTGGGGCGTGCCCTGACCACCGGCCCGGTGGATCCCGGCGAGGGGAGTGTTGACAGTGAAGCCTTCCGACGTGCTCGATCAGCTGGCCGCCGACGCAGCCGCCGGTCGCCGCTACGGTGAGCCCTATCAGACCCCGGACGGCACCACCGTCATCGTGGTCACCAAACCGCTGGGCGTGTTCGCCATCCGCGACGGACAGGCCTCCTGGACGCCGGCGGTGGACGGGGGGCGGATCGCGCTGATCGGGGTGGTCACCGGGCTGCTGGCCGCGGTGATCGGCAGCCTGGCGGTGCTGCGGCAGCCGCCGTGGCCGCGCATCACGATCAGGGACTATAGGTAACGCCGACCGCGCGAAACACGTACTCCGGCGGCATGTCGAACGCCAGCGAGCGCAACGGCAGGCCGTCAAGCACGTCGTCGGGAATGGCGACCTTGTAGTGCAGCGACAACTCGCCGCTGAACTTCTCGTCGACCCGGGCGACGTCGACATCGACCTGCAGGCCGGTCGAGGAGATCTCCACCCGCGCCGCGCCGGTCTGCGGCGCGTTCCACCGCACGTTGACGGTCGGGCCGGCCAGCCGGGGCAGCATGGACAGCGTCGCCAGGACCCGCTCCGAGGTGAAGACCAGCGAACCCGTGTAGCTGGCGACGCTGTGCGGCAACCGCACACCCGGGATGGTGCCGCTGAATCGCCTCGTCACGGCGACGTAATCGGCGAGGTAGGTGAGGCCTTCCGACTCGAGCTGGGCGTGCAGCTCGTCGGGCAGCTTGCCGATGCCGAACAACCTACGGACAAAGACGGCCATATCGACAGTATGACCGCGCGAGCGCCGTCGTGTGGCGGTGCTGGTATCGGTTGGTTATGACTCGCCCGAGGATGCCGGTGGCCATCTGGATCGCAGCATTGGCCGCGATGTTGTACGCGATGCTGTGGGTGGGCTACTGCCGGCACTGGGCCTGGCTGCATTCGATGGATTGGTCGCTGCTCAACGCCGCCCGCGACGTCGCGGTCAAACACCCGCTGTGGCTGCGGTTTTGGCAAGACGTGTCCTACGTCCTGGGGCCAGTGCCGATGTCCGTGCTGGGCATCGCAATGACGGTGTTGGCCCTGGTGATGCGCAATCCGCGGGCCGCGCTGGTGCTGGTGTTCGCCTGCGGGCCGCTCAACGAGTTCGTCACCGCGGCGGCCAAGGCCCTGGTCGATCGCCCGCGTCCGGCGACGATGCTGGTCGCCGCGGCGTCCAGTTCGTTTCCGTCCGGGCACGCGCTGGAGGCGATGGCCGCACTGCTCGCCGTGCTGTGCTTCTTCTTTCCGATGATGACCCGCTTGATCCGCCGCATCGCGGTCGCGACGGTGGCGGTGTCGCTGCTGATGGTCGGCGCCGCCCGGGTGGCGCTGAACGTGCACTATCCGTCCGACGTGCTGGCCGGTTGGTCGCTGGGTTACCTGTATTTGCTGGTGTGTCTCTTGGTCTTTCGGCCCCCGGCCCGTCGACCGGACGGCGCGGAGCGCACGGTCGAAGCCGCGGCGGTGCGCTAACGACACTGTCGCGGTGGGCATTTGGTCACGACGCGGTGACCTAACCGGGGCTAAAGCTTTACTTGACCCTGAAGATGTGCCCGTTCGACGATGGAGGGCATGCACCGACTGCTCGCTTCGCTATGCGCCGCGACGTGCGTACTTTTCGCCTCCCTGGTGCTCGCCCCGATCAGCGCCGCGGCCGGCGCTCCCTGGTTCGCGAACGCGGTAGGCAATGCGACGCAGGTGGTTTCGGTGGTCAGCACCGGCGGTTCCAACGCGACCATGGAGATCTTCCAGCGCACCGGCACCGGCTGGCAGTCGCTGCGGTCCGGCATCCCCACCCACGTCGGTTCGGCGGGGATGGCGCCGCAGGCCAAGAGCGGCGTTCCGGCCACCCCGATGGGGGTGTACAGCCTCGACTCCGCGTTCGGCACGGCGCCCAACCCGGGCACCGGCCTGCCCTACACCCAGGTGACCGGGGGAAACTACTGGTGGAGCGGCGACGACCACAGCCCGACGTTCAACTCGATGCAGGTGTGCCAGCAGGCGCAGTGCCCGTTCAACACCGGCGACAGTGAGAACCTGCAGATCCCGCAGTACAAGCACGCAGTCGTGATGGGCGTCAACAAGAACAAGACCCCGGGTGGGGGCGCCGCGTTCTTCTTCCACACCACCGACGGGAAACCCACCGAGGGCTGCGTGGCGGTCGACGACGCTCAGCTGGTGTCGATCATGAAATGGCTACGGCCCGGCGCGGTCATCGCCATCACCAAGTAGTTCAGTCGCCGGCGATGGCGCGGCCGGGCTTGAGCGTGAAGTTCAGGCCCTCCAAAGACATTGTGGCGTCGTAGGTTCGGTCATATCCGGTGCCGCTGATCTTCCAGCCGGCATCGGTGCGGCGGTAGGTGTCGCGGTAGAAGGCCGCCCCGATCAACATGAAGTTGAAATCGGCCACCATCACCCGGTCTTGCAGATACCAACTGCCCGTTGCGGTGTCGCCATCGACGGTGATGTCGGGATGCGTCACCCGGTGCTCGGTGATGACGTTCGCCGGCAGCGAGGTCCGCATGTACTCCACCAGGTCGGCGCGGTTGGTGAAGTGCAATTCGTTGCCGATCGACGGGCCGTAGTCGGCCTTGATGTCCTCGGCCAGGGTGTCGGTGAAGTCGTCCCAGTGCTTGGTGTCCAGCGCGCGCAGATACCGGTATTTGACTTGCTTGATGGCTTCGATATCGGCCAGATCGTCGAGGGTCATCCCGTCATTGCAGCACACGGGAAATGCGAATCATGAGGCGGTCGGACGGGGTGGGCACCAGACTTCAACCAGTGCGTGTCCGCGCGGCGTGTCGTGTGCGTGGCTTACGTGTCGCGGTATCCCTGGCCCTCGGCGAGGTAACCGGTCACCATGTCGACGAGGGCACGTCGCTCCAGGCTCCAGTCGACGGTCGCGCCGGTGAGCATCTGCGCCAGCACCACACCGCGCAGCGTGGCCCAAATGACCTCGGCCACACCGGCATGCGCGGGATCGGTGGTGATCAGCCGGCCCAGCTGACCGATCGCGGAATTCATGTCCAGCAGGTGACGCCGCGACGGACCGCCGCGGGTTTCGCGCAGAATCTCGAAGGCGGCCATCGACGTCGGGCTGCTGTAACAGCTCCAGGCCGTGTCGACGACGACCTCGATGCGGCTGCGCAGCGGCAGCTCGCTGACATCGGCCGACGACAGGCTGTCCACCAGCCGGGCCACCCCGTCGTCGACCACGGCCATCAACAGGCCGTTGCGATCCCCGAAGTGGTACTGGATGACGCCCCAGGTGACGCCCGCACGCTCGGCGACGTGCTTGGCGGTGGCCGCCGAGAAGCCCTCCTCCACGATGCAGCGGACCGTCTCGTCGATGATCTTCGCCCGGGTGTCATCGCCGCGCTTGCGGGGCGCGGTGGTTCGCCTGGTGGGGCCAACTGGGCGATCGGGCGTCTGGCCAGCGACGATGGGCATTGTTGACTTTATAACATAGTCGAGTCTATTTTTGGGGCGTGAGCAGCCCCTCGCGATATGCGCAACTGTCCCGTGACGAGCTCGTCGCCCTGGTCCCCGAACTGCTGCTGATCGGGCAGCTGATCGACCGGTCCGGGATGGCCTGGTGCATCTCCTCGTTCGGTCGCGACGAGATGGTCCAGATCGCGATCGAGGAGTGGGCGGGTGCCAGCCCGATCTACACCCGCCGGATGCAGAAGGCGCTGAACTACGAGGGCGACGACGTCATCACGATTTTCAAGGGCCTGCAGCTCGACATCGGGGCGCCGC
>NZ_LZLU01000023.1:0-12729 GCF_001673415.1 Mycobacterium sp. 1165196.3
ACCATGTAGGTGAGCGCCAGCGAGATCGCCACGCACGCCAGGGCCGCGACGACGGCCAGCGCCGGGTTCAGCCGCGAGGCCACGCCGCTCATCAGCCGGCTCAAGGTCAGCGCCACCCCGAGTCCGAACCCGACGCCCAGCACCACCATCAGCCAGGTTTCCTGCCGGCGCGATTTCAGCGGCGGGGGCGCCGCATCGACCGTGGGCAGCTGCTCGAGCGGCGGCAGTTCCATCGGCACGTGCACCGCCTGCGCCACCTCGGCGAGCTTCAGGTCGGTGTCGCGGCTGACCTCGGCGACCACCTCCTCCAGCGCCTCGTAGGCGTCCGTCTCGAAGCCCGGCATGTTGCGTCGCGACAAACCCGCCGCGTGTTCCTGCAGTTCGGTGCGCACCGACGCGCACCGGTTGCGCGCGGAGTGCGACAGCGCCACCCGGGCCTGCTGGATATGACCGCGCAGCGTGATGGTGCGCTCGCTTTTGGCCTGGCGCCGCTGTTGCAGGGCGGTGCTGCGCTCTTCGCGCAGCGCCTCGACCCGGGCCCGCCGGCCGGACCCCTCGACCTCGCGGTCGAACCGCCGCGCCATCGTCTCCAGCCGGGATTCCCACGCCCGCAACCTGTTTCGCCGTGCCAGATCGGGGTCGTCGAGCTGCGCAGAGACGGCCGCGACCAGGTCGTCGACGTCTGGGTCGCCCAGGTCGGGCAGGGCCGCCGCGCCCACCCAGGGCGCCCGGGCGTAACGCGCCGCATGCGTCCCCAACGCGTCGCAGTTCGCGGCGACGATGTCCCGCCAGTTCAGGTGCACGTCGATCTTGGACACCACCCCGACGATCGCGTCGGTGTGCTCGGTCGCGGCGTCCAGCAGCGCGCAGTCGGACGGTGCCAGGTTTGCCGCCGCGGACACGACGAACACCACCGCGATCGGCACCTCGCCCGGGCCCAGATCCGCCGACTCGACGAACGTGTGCTGCGGGAGCCGCTTGCGCAGCGCATCGGCGACCGCGGTGACCCCGGCCAGCCAGGGGCCGGTCACCAGCACGGCGTCGCGGCGCTGAATGGCCGGCGGGTCCAGCCCCGGCCCGGCGGCCGCCACCAGTGCGTCCACCGCGGCGACGGGATCGTCGCTCGCGTCGCCGCTCACCAGGAATCCCCCGGCAACGAGGCGCAGGCCTGGGACCACAACCGCAGCGATCCCCGGGCGATGTCCGCGCCGCACGCGCGATGCAATTCGCTGGCCGAGGCGCGGCTGTAGCGCTGCCAGCGCACCGCCCGCGGCAGGTGCGCGGCCGGATCACGACGAGCGCCGCGACCCGGGTGGCCGCCCGGGTCGAGCCCGGCCGCCTCGGCCAGGTCCACGGCGGCCGCCATCCGCGCGACCACGGTGTCGTCGCGGGACAGGAACCCGCTGATGCGCTCGCCCAGCGCGCCGCCCCCGGCGGCCAGCGCCTCGAGTTCGGTGACGGCGTCGCGCACCCGCTGATAGCGCGCCGCGGCGCCCAGCACGCCGATCCTGGCCAGCACGCCGTCGACGCCGCTCATCCGGTGCAGCAGGGTCAGCACCTGGGCCGGGGTCCGGCCCTGCCGGAAGGCGGCGACCGCCAGCGCGGTGCCGAACAGGTCGAGGGTCTCCAGCAGGCGGTGGCGCACGTCGGTCGGCACCGGAACGTCGGCGCCCAAGAATCCGGCGAAGGAGCCCTCGAAGCAGGCGGTGGCGCCGGGGTGGGCGGCGAGCGCCGACAACGCCGTCCACAGGGTGCTGTCCAGGTCGTCGAGCGCGGTGAGCGCAAGCAGCCCGGTCATCGGCTCCATCGGCACGCCGACGCGCGCCGAGAGCTCGGTGCACCTCGCGCGCGCCGCCGCGACGGGCCCGTCACCCCGGCCGGACAGCGAGCCCGCCAGATCGGCCTTGTTCAGCACCGCCAGCACCGGGCGACCGGCCGCTGCGGCCTGGCCGATCGCCTGGGTGTCCTCGGGCTTGACCACCTCCGCGAGCACGCGGACCAGCACGTCCGCCTCGCCATCGGTCTCGGGGTCCACCACCGCGATGCCCGCCGCGCGTCCCGCGCCGTCCAGCGCGCGGCGCACGGTGCGGCAGCCGACCCCCCGGCGGCCGCCCACAACCACGCGCAGCGGTGCGGCGGTGCGCTGCACGATCGCCGCCACGCGTGGGTCGACCTGGCCGGCGGCAAACCGCGCCAGCTCGCCGACGAAAGTCTGGTGTCCTTGTCCCCTCATATCCCGCCTGTTCGGTCCGGATGACCAGCGTCCCGGCCGCGTCGAAACTACTGCGTGCTGCGCCGAGGCCGAGCGGTCCCACCGAATGGTGGCACCCGCGTCACGAAGAAGCGAGCCACTGTTAATCAGTTACCAGGTCAAGGCAACTGTTGGGTTATAGACCTGTGGATTGTTAACCACCTGTGACCAGGTAAAACGAGACCATATCGTTTCGATATAGAGGCCTATAAATCATCGCGCTAGGACATTTTCAACCGGTTTTCGGCGCCGGACCGGCCCCGTTCCGAGAGGACGTCACCCATGACTCCGGCTGTTGCTGTCGGGCTTGACCATCATGGATATCGCGCAGCATCGGCAGATCCAGCCCTCCCGGAGGGTTATGGACCAAGCACTCGGCCGCTCGCGGCGGACTCCGGCCCTGGAGGTCTTCAGCGAGTCGGCCAGACAAGTGTACGTGTTGCGGATCGAACTGCTGCTATCCCGTCTGATGCCAAGGGCTTTGGAGCCGGACGACCCGCAGCAGCTCAGGGCATGGAAAAATCGTACGGCTACTCGAGCAGCAGGCCCGGTTTCACATGCTGCTCGCGATTCGCGGAGCGATCGACGATCCCGGCATGCCGGGCGACCAAGCGGCCGGTCCTATCGCTGGACAGTATCGGGGTCGGTTCCGCGACGACCTCGCCCCCCGGCCGCTTCAGGAAAGCGCCGCTTACTGCGGATTGATTCTGAGGTTGATCTGCTGAACTAGTGCCGCGAGATGTTCGTCTTCTGCTAGCGCTGCGGCTCTAGCCTGCTCGGCATCCTTTTCCACTCCGGGAAGTTCAGCATTCAAGGTCTCGATCACTTGACCAAAGAACTGGGATGTGGTTTCGATGATGCCCTGCATAGGGTCCCTGTCGGGAATCTCGATTTCTATCCCGTGCTCTACCAGCTGGTTCCGCTCGTAAGGGTCGAGCGGTCGCGTGAACCAGACCCTGACGGGAAACTTCTCCGGATGGCCGTGGTTTTGAACGCGGTAAGTCTTCCAGCTTTGGTCCACCAACTCGACCCTCAAGATTCTCAGTGGCGCGAACACTCACATCCCCTTGCCGTCGTTCGGGCTAACGGCACTTTAGCGCTGTGCGGGGCGTGCACCCGCTGAAAACTATCCCCGCCACCGCTTGCCGATTTCCACGGCGTACGCCCGTTCGTAGCCATCTTTGTAGGCGTCTTCGTACGTGTCCTTGTAAGACTCGTCGTAGGCATCTTTGCAAGCCTCGTGGTACTCCTCCTGGACGGCTTACTTGGCGACCTCGTGGGCGTCCTCCTTCGCGGCTTCGTGCGCCTCTTCCTCAACGATCTCGATGGGGGCTTCCGCAGGCTCCTGCTGCTGCGCCCACCAATCGTCGGCAATGCCGGCGACCTTGCGGGAGACAGAAGGCTTGCCCGTGAATTGGGAGCCGAAGATATTGTCGGCCCTCGCGGTTTCCTTCCACTTACCAGCCCCCGTCTAGGGCTCGAATCGCGTGAAGGTATCCGCTGAAAAAGGCGTCGTGGGGAAAGTCTCCCCGACGAGTCACAGATTTCACCGGCGCGACCGGACCGCGCCTTCTTCTTCTCGAGATTGCTGGGACGAGCGTTTTTGGGCTTGTCGCCTCGCGATAGTTTGCCCGCTTTAGCCCCAAATTCGGAGCCGGAGAGGGCCAGCCCCGGACGAGAGGGAAAACCATGACCACCGACCCACTCACGTCCCACGCTGCCGCGAAGCTGCGGCACCCGGCCGGAACCGAGCCGCACGGCGACATGCTCTCGCCGCAGGAGACGGAGCTGCTGTTCCAACGCCCTTGCGGAAGAGCGAGGCAAACTCACGGCCAGGAGACGTTCCCTCGCGTCGGAGCTCCGGCAGATCGCCTCCGAACTCGGGGTGATCGACTCACAGCTAGGCGACATCGAACAATCCGAAAACTGGCTCCTCGAATGAAGACTCTGCTGGTCCTCGTAGTCCTGGGCGCGGCGTGCAGGCGAGAACGCGGAAGACCACGGTCGTCGGGGTGGGGTTCGCGGTGGCCCAAACCCACCCCCACCTCGTAGTGTGCGTAGCCCTTGTCGCGGCAGCTATGTAACTGTTCGTTAGGTCCGTACGTCTGTGCCTATGGGCCGACACAACTTGGCTAGCTAGTAGGCAAAAACGTCGCCGCATCCACGGATGTCAGTCTCCACGCGTACTGGCACGTATTCGAATGTCCGCTCCGCGATGTCGGCGACGCCACTTGCGCGCGCTTCGTCCATCAATTTTTCCAAGAGGGGGACGAGGTACTTCACGTCTAGTGCTGCGTAGGTCAGCTGCTCACTCGTTAATTCTGGCGAAAGCCAGTTCGACGTCTGCTGGCTCTTGTCTAACACAATCCCGAGGAACCGATCTACCAATGGCTTAAGGCTGTGTTCTCTACTGTCCGCCTCTGGCCGTACAATTTTCGACAAGATTTTTGTGCATGCGACCCTTCGAGCATCGGCCTTCCAGTGGTATCGCATAAATCGCAAGTCAAAGGGCGCGTGGTGAAAGACTTTTAGGACGTGCTCGGACATCAGCAACTCTCGAAGCCTGTCGGGCCGACGCTCATCAATACGAATTACCTGTGTTCCCACATTCGGCACGTGCAACTGGCAGGTGGCAATGCGTTCAAGCCGCCAGTCGAGTCCACTGGTTTCGATGTCCCACGCCACCAGTCCTGTATCTCTTACAGCACTTTCGAAATCTGCAGAAATATCGCCGGCGACCAGGTCGATTTCCTGAATGTGACGAATCATTATTTACCTCCCACAAGACCGTCCAATGGGACTGATCTACTTTGGTTTTCGATCGCGGCAAGTTCTTGCACGAAGAAGTCACGCAACGTGCCTTGTCCTACAAGGATTGTCGGCACATCGCCGCGTGCGCGCTTGTTGGAATAGAACGTCACGAGCACTTTGTCGTCGAAGTGATAACAAGTAAAAGTCGGATCTCCGGCCCGGTAATAAATCCGGATATCCGCTTCGCTAGATATGCCCAACTTCGCAAATTCTTCCGCTGCCTCGCGAACGGCAGTTCGGACCTTATCTGGCGAGTAATCATAGCGCTTCGCAAGGACTGACATCGTCATGTCATCATCGGGGTCGGGTAGAAAGAGCCGCAGACGGTTACCCTTCGTTGCAGCGAAATTTTCAAGCCTCGTCCAGTTGTACTTCCGCCAACTGCTGCCGTAAGAAATGAAAACAGATATATTTCTTGCATTCCGGAATAGATCATCCCAGTTAATGCCATCGAGGTACTTCATTGTCACCCGGTCGATGCCGGCGGTGCTGACGTCGGACTCAATCCTTACTTTCTCAAGCACCTCCTCCATGATGTCCCTCTTGCCGCGGAGGTCCCAAAGGATGGCCAGGCCACCGATGGTGATCAGCAACCCCCCGAGCTGATTTACCGTGGTCTGAAGAGCGGAATGACGCGTGAACCAGCTGATATTCGAGAGCCACATTGCACCGAATCCAGCCCCGAGGATGACCAACCCGTAGAGGACGGTCTTATAGGTGGTGAGCTTCGCCCGCACACCTTTGCTGTCGTCACTCACAGCGCCACACCAGCGAGCCTCACGAACTTCACGATAAGGGGGCCCACCGACAAATGCGCTTCGACGTGCCGAGGCGCAGGGGTAGGCATGCAGGGCCGAAGCAACTCAGCCGAGGAAAGGAGGGCGCCAGTGACCGGTGAGCGGGCCGCTCCTCCCCCGACTCAGTACCAAATAGTGTCGTGCTCACGCTAGCCGACAACCGCTTGTTTCTCCCCACCTATACAGCAGGAGCCCGGTCTCAAGGCAACTGTTAGGTATCAATCCGGACCAGGGGCGGCTACATCCGAGGCTTATAGGCCACCATGGACAAATGCATGCGCAGCGCGGGGTGGCGATGTCTGCTGACACGCCCTCGGGGAACTCGGACCGCCCCGACCAGCGCTACCTCCCCGCCACGGCGTTCCGCGCCCGGCGAGCGGCCCTGTCCGATGCCCAGCGCCAGACCTGGGAACGCCGGTGGCCCGAGCTCGGCCTGTCGATAGGCGCCGCGGCCGACGAACCCGAAAACCCCGAACCCCCGCTGGATACCCGCGCGTGGTTCGGGCGCCAGGCGCCGGTGGTGCTCGAAATCGGTTGCGGCAGCGGCACATCCACGCTGGCGATGGCCAAGGAGGAGCCCGGCATCGACGTGGTCGCGGTGGAGGTCTACCGGCGTGGGCTGGCGCAGCTGCTGTGCGCGATCGACCGCGACAAGGTGAGCAACATCCGGCTGATCCGCGGCAACGCGGTCGACGTCCTGCAACGCCTCATCGCGCCGGCGTCGCTGACCGGGGTGCGCGTCTTCTTCCCCGACCCGTGGCCGAAGGCGCGGCACCACAAACGCAGGTTCCTACAGCCGGGCACGATTGGCTTGATAGCCGACCGGCTACTCCCTGGTGGTGTCCTGCACGTTGCGACGGACCACGCCGGCTACGCCGAGCACATTGCCGAGGTCGGCGCGGGCGAACCCCGGCTGCGCCCGGTCGATCCCGACGATGCGCTGGCGATCTCGGTCACGCGCCCGACCACCAAGTACGAGACGAAGGCTCAAGAAGCGGGCAGCGCCGTCACCGAGTTCATTTGGCTTAGACGATGAGTAGGCGATGACCATGAGCCTGACCGAAGAGACCGCGGCGGGGGCCGAACCCGTCGCGCCGCCGGCGGTGCTGACCGGCGACGCGTTGGGCGACTTCCCTCCCCCGGGGGGACGGGTGTTGCTGGTGTGGGACGCTCCCAACCTCGACATGGGCCTGGGCTCCATCCTGGGCAGGCGCCCGACGGCTCTCGAGCGCCCGCGGTTCGACGCCCTGGGACGCTGGTTGTTGGCGCGCACGGCCGAGGTCAGCGCCACCCGCCCCGGCGTCGTGGTGGAACCCGAGGCCACCGTCTTCACCAACATCGCGCCGGGCAGCGCCGACGTCGTCCGGCCCTGGGTGGACGCGCTCCGTAACGTGGGGTTCGCGGTGTTCGCCAAGCCGAAGATCGACGAGGACAGCGACGTCGACCGCGACATGCTGGCCCACATCGAACTGCGGCGCACCGAGGGGTTGGCGGCGCTGGTGGTGGCCTCCGCGGACGGTCAGGCTTTTCGCCACCCGCTGGAGGACATCGCCCGAACCGGGGTCAGCGTCCAGGTGATCGGATTTCGCGAACATGCGAGTTGGGCGCTAGCGTCGGATACCTTGGACTTCGTTGATCTGGAGGATATCGCTGGTGTCTTCCGGGAACCGTTGCCGCGGATCGGCCTAGATTCGCTGCCTGACCAGGGAGCGTGGCTGCAGCCGTTCCGGCCGCTGTCCGCGCTGTTGACCGCGCGTGTGTGACACTGGCTTGAAAAACCGAAAGATGCCGCGCGGGTCGTTAACGATCCAGTAAGGAGCTTGCGTGTTCGCCTGGTGGGGTCGAACTGTGTACCGGTATCGGTACATCGTGATCGGGGTCACGGTAGCTCTGTGTCTGCTGGGTGGCGTCTTCGGAATCAGCCTGGGCAAGCATGTTACACAGAGCGGCTTCTACGACGACGGCAGCCAATCGGTGAAGGCGTCGGTGCTGGGCGACCAGACCTACGGCCGCGACCGCACCAGCCACGTGGTGGCCACCTTCACCGCTCCCAACGGAAAAACGGTCGATGACGCGGCGTGGCGGGACAAGCTCGTCGCCGAGCTCAACAAGTTCAAGACCGATCACCCCGACCAGGTCGTCGGGTGGGCCGGCTGGCTTGCGGCGCCCGACAGCACCAACCCGGTGATCAAGGGGATGGTGAGCGAGGACAGGAAGCACACCTTCGTGTCCATCCCGCTGAAGGGTGACGACGACGACAGCATCCTCAACAACTACAAGGCCATCGCCCCGGATCTGCAGAAGCTCAACGGCGGCACCGTGCAACTCGCCGGTCTCGAGCCGATCGCCAACGCCCTGACGGGCACCATCGCCACCGACCAGCGCCGCATGGAGGTCCTCGCGGTGCCGATGGTGGCGGTGGTCCTGTTCCTCGTCTTCGGCGGCGCGGTCGCCGCCGGCCTGCCGGCCATCGTGGGCGGCCTGAGCATCGCCGGCTCGCTGGGCATCCTGCGGCTGGTCGCCGTGTTCGGGCCCGTGCACTATTTCGCCCAGCCGGTGGTGTCCCTGATCGGCCTGGGCATCGCGATCGACTACGGGCTATTCGTGGTGAGCCGGTTCCGGGAGGAGATCGCCGAGGGCTACGACACCGAGGCCGCGGTGCGAAGAACCGTGATGACGGCCGGGCGCACCGTGACCTTCTCCGCGGTGCTGATCATCGCCTCAAGCGCCAGCCTGCTGGTGCTTCCGCAGGGCTTCGTGCACTCGTTGACCTACGCGATCTTCGCCGCGGTGGGTCTCGCCGCCTTGCTGTCGATCACCTTCCTGCCGGCCTGCCTGGGCATCCTCGGCCGCCACGTCGACGCGCTGGGCGTGCGGACCGCGTTCCGGGTGCCGTTCCTGCGGAACTGGAAGTACTCGCGGGCCTATCTGAACTGGCTGGCCGACCGGCTGCAGAAGACCAAGACGCGCGAAGAGGTCGAGGCCGGCTTCTGGGGCAAGCTGGTCAACTGGGTGATGAAAAAGCCGCTGGCGTTCGCCATCCCGATCGCGGTCGGCATGATCCTGCTGGTCATCCCGCTGGGCAACCTGTCGTTCGGCGGGATGAGCGAGAAGTACCTGCCGCCCGACAACCCCGTGCGCCTGGCGCAGGAGCACTTCGACAAGCAGTTCCCCGGCTACCGCACCGAGCAGCTGACCGTGGTGATCCAGAGCGACAACCACAGCAAGGTGACCGACCAGCAGGTCGCCGACATCCGCAACCGGATTTCCTCGATCGGCGGTTTCACCGACAAGACCTGGCAGGAACGGCCGTGTCCGACCATCGCCGGGAACCCCTGCGTCGCCGGCCCGAACGGGACCACGGTGCCCAAGGACGGCTCGGTGCGGGTGATCCAGAACGGCCTGCTCAACAAGAATGACGCCGAAAAGAAGATCGCTGAACTGCGGGCGGTGAACCCGCCGAAGGGCCTGAACCTGTATGTCGGCGGCACGCCGGCACTCGAGCAGGACAGCATCCACAGCCTGTTCGCCAAGGCGCCGCTGATGCTGGTGCTGCTGCTGGGCGCGACGCTGCTGCTGATGTTCCTGGCGTTCGGCTCGGTGGTGCTGCCGATCAAGGCGGTGCTGATGAGCGCGCTCACGCTGGGGTCGACGATGGGCATCCTGACGTGGATTTTCGTCGACGGTCACCTGTCCGGGGTGCTGAATTTCACGCCGACGCCGCTGATGGTGGTGGTGATCGCGTTGGTCGTCGCCGTCGGCTTCGGGCTGGCCACCGACTACGAGGTGTTCCTCGTCTCGCGGATGGTCGAGGCGCGCGAACGCGGTATGTCCACCGCCGAGGCCATCCGGATCGGCACCGCGACCACCGGGCGCCTGATCACGGCCGCCGCCCTGGTGCTGGCCGTGGTCGCCAGTTCGTTCGTGTTTTCCGATTTGGTGTTGATGAAGTATCTGGCCTTCGGCCTGATGGCGGCGCTGCTGCTCGACGCCACCATCGTGCGGATGTTCCTGGTGCCGTCGGTGATGAAGCTGCTCGGCGACGACTGCTGGTGGGCGCCGCGCTGGGCCCGGCGCCTGCAGAACAAGATCGGGCTGGGTGAGATCGACCTGCCCGACGAGCGCAAGCGGCCCACGCTCAACGGCCGGCCCGCGCGCCCGCCCGTGGCGGCCAGCCTGGTCGCCGCGGCACCGCGCCCGCCGCACGACCCCACCCACCCGGCGGCGCCGGAGCCGTCGCGCCCCGCCCGCCCGGCGCCCGCCGATCCGCGGCCCGCGCAGGACCCAGCCGCGAGCGCGACACGGACCCCGGCGCGGCCCAACCAGCCGACCGAGGCTCAGACCCACCGTTTCTCCGCGCAGGGCGGCCCTGGCGCACCCGGCCGTGACCGGCCGGCCGACCCCCGCCCCGCCACCAATTCCGCGCCGCAACATCTGGCAGTACGTCGTGCAGATCGTCCCGTCGCACGTGCGGCACCGGGTGCACGAGGCCGGCAACGCCGGGTACGGATCGCTGATCGGATACGTGCGGGCCACCTTCCTGGTGGCGCTGACCGACGCGGCCGGTGTCGGCACCGGTCTGGCGATCATGGGCATCCCCCTCGCGCTGCCGCTGGCATCGGTCGTGTTCCTTGGCGCATTCATCCCGCTGGTCGGTGCCCTGGTCTCGGGCCTGGTGGCCGTCGTGGTCGCGCTGCTGGCCAAGGGCATCGTTTACGCGCTGATCACGCTGGGCCTGCTGATCGCCGTCAACCAGATCGAGGCGCACCTGCTGCAACCGCTGGTGATGGGCCGCGCGGTCTCGATTCACCCGCTCGGGGTGGTGCTCGCCATCTCCACCGGCGGCGTGCTGGCCGGCATCGTCGGCGCCCTGCTGGCGGTCCCGACGGTCGCATTCCTCAACAACGCGATCCACGTGCTGCTGGCACCGGACCCAGAGGCGGAAGCCGAAAAACAGACCGAGGAAGCGGACGAGCAGAGCGCGATCCTGCAGGCCGAACCGGACCAGCCCGAGAACGCATCCGGCTGAGGCCCAAGACTTTTCGCTTGGGCCGGGTGACCGGCTACAGCCGTCCCTCGCGGCGCAGCAGATCCTGCGCGGACAGTCCGCCGCCGGAGCGTCGGCGTTGCCGGGCCGGGTCGCCGTTTTCGTTCTGCTCGTGCGCGTTCACCTGCTCGCTGGCCGCGTTCGGGTCATTCGGGCCCGAGCCTTCCGACCGCATTTTCGGCAGGGCGGTGGTGGGTTCGGCGGCGTCACCGTCCTCGGAACGGTTGCCGGGCACCGGAATGGCCCGCGTCTGATCGCCGGACGGCGGTGCCGCCGGACCGGTGGCCGGTGGCCGGTGGGGGGTCTGCGGCGCGGAATTGGTGGCCCGCACGTATCCGATCAGCGATCCGTACCCGGCGTTGCCGGCCTCGTGCACCCGGTGCCGCACGTGCGACGGGACGATCTGCACGACGTACTGCCAGATGTTGCGGCCCCCGTAGAGGAAGAAGATCAGCGTGAACAGCACCAGCACCGCCGCCGTGACGAGCTCGGTGACGGTGGCCGCGGTCGACAGCGCGCCGCTGGTCAGCTTCGCCTGATTGTTGTGCAGCGCCTCGATGGCGGCGTTGCCCGCGCTGTCGATCTGTTCGTTGCGCAGGTGCGCGGGCCCGTGGATCAGCCAGCGGCGCGTCGACTCGATGCTGTGGGTCACCTGTTCGGTCAGGCCGGGCAGGCCGTCGATGAACTGCAGGATGACGAACGCCAGGATGCCCCCCAGGATGGCGAAGCCACCCAGCAACACCAGCGCCACCGCGCCACCGCGGGGCATGCCGCGTTTGTCCAGCCAGTCCACCACCGGCACCAGCAGCGCGCTCAGCAGCAGCGCCACCAGCACCGGAACGACGATGACTTCCAGCTTCTGCACCACCCACAGCAGGGCGACCACGGCGATCAGGATGACGAGCAAACGCCAGGCCCAGGCGGCGGTCTTGCGGACAAGGGGTTCGACCGAGGCATCGTCGACGTTTGCTGACATTGGGCCAGCCTATCCGCAGCGGGGCGCCGTCAAACGTGTCCCGGCTGTGTCCGCGCGCCTCTGCGCGTCGCCCGGAGCCATCACCGTCGGCACGATCCGGTTACGACCCCGGAACGTCCGGGACACGGTAGGCGATGCGCAGCGATCGCGGCGCCACCTGCACCGTTACCCTAAATCACGTGCCGCACGACGCACCCGCCGATAAAACCACACCCCCGCGGGAGGTGCTCCCGCCTTCTTGCGTGGGCGAGACCCCGCGCGGGAAGTACTGGTGGGCGCGCTGGGTGATCCTGGGCGCGGTAGCGATCGTGCTCGCCGTCGAGGTTTCGCTGGGCTGGGATCAGCTGGCCAAGGCCTGGATGAGCCTGTACGAGGCGAACTGGTGGTGGCTGCTCGCCTCGGTGGTGGCGGCGGCCGCGTCGATGCACAGCTTCGCCCAGATCCAGCGCACGTTGCTCAGGTCGGCGGGCGTGCATGTCAAGCAGTTGCGGTCCGAGGCGGCCTTCTACGCCGCCAATTCGCTGAGCACCACGATGCCCGGCGGGCCCGTGCTGTCAGCGACCTTCCTGTTCCGCCAGCAGCGGCTCTGGGGCGCCTCGACGGTGGTGGCGTCGTGGCAGCTGGTGATGTCGGGCGTGCTGCAGGCGGTCGGGTTGGCTTTGCTCGGCCTGGGCGGCGCCTTCCTGCTGGGCGCGAAGAACAACCCGTTCTCGTTGCTGTTCACCCTCGGCGGCTTCGTGGCGTTGCTGCTGCTGGCCCAGGCCGTCGCGTCGCGCCCGGAGCTGATCGACGGCATCGGCAGCCGGGTCCTCGCGTGGGTCAACTCGGTTCGCGGCAGGCCGGCCGA
>NZ_LZLU01000024.1:0-782 GCF_001673415.1 Mycobacterium sp. 1165196.3
AAAACCGCTACCGGGGAAGGCATTTTCACCGCGCTACAGGCGATCGCGACGGTCGGCTCGGTGATGGGCGGCGGCGACGGTCCGCCGCCGGCCCGCATCGTGCTGCTCTCCGACGGCGGCGAAAACAAGCCTTCCAATCCCAGCGATCCGCACGACGGCGTCTACACGGCGGCGCGGCTGGCCAAGGACGAGGGCGTGCCGATCTCGACGATCTCGTTCGGGACCAAGGGCGGCGAGATCGAGATGGACGGGCAACGCATCGCCGTCCCGGTCTCGACCGACCAGATGAAGATGGTGGCCAAGCTGTCCGGCGGGCAGTCGTACACCGCCACCACCCTGGGCGAGCTGGAAAAGAGCTACAACGCCATCGAGAACGAGATCGGCTACCGCACGGTGCCGGGGCCGGGCAGCTCCGGCTGGCTGCGGCTGGCCGTGCTGACCGCCCTGATCGCGACCGCGCTGGCACTGCTGATCAACCGGCGCCTGCCCAGCTGACTCAGGCGGGCAGCCTGCGGTTCAGCAGGAGCCCGGCCAGGATGGCGCCGGCCAGGACGAACGCGCCGAGCAGCATCCAGGCCAGGCTGGCGTCGCCCTTCACGGTTTCGTAGCCGATCTCGTTCTCGATGGCGTTGTAGCTCTTTTCCAGCTCGCCCAGGGTGGTGGCGGTGTACGACTGCCCGCCGGACAGCTTGGCCACCATCTTCATCTGGTCGTCCACCGGAACCGGGATGGTGGCGCCCTCGTAGTCGACGGTGCCGTACGGGGTGCCGAACGAGATCGTC